>NZ_JANSIT010000003.1:0-194102 GCF_047462215.1 Synechococcus sp. O70.1
CCCCCACCCCCCCCCCCCCCCCCCCCCCCCCCCCCCCCCCCCCCCCCCCCCCCCCCCCCCCCCCCCCCCCCCCCCCCACAGCCGCGGCTTTGGCAGCAAGTGAGCTGAGCGTATGCCTTTCCACGTCGTCTTGGTGGCTCCGGAGATCCCGGCCAACACCGGCAACATCGCCCGCACCTGTGCCGCTACCCGCACGCCCCTCCACCTTGTGGATCCCTTGGGGTTTCGCCTCTCGGATCGCTACCTCAGGCGGGCGGGGCTAGACTACTGGGAGCACGTCCAACTGCATCGCTACCCCTCTTGGGAGGCCCTGGTGCAAGCCCACCCCGAGGCAAGATTTTGGTGCTTTAGCGTGCGCGGCAAGGCCCTTTACACCGAGGTGGCCTATCAACCCGGAGACTGGCTGGTGTTTGGCAGCGAAAGCCGGGGCTTGGATCCCATGTTCTTGGAAACCTATCCCAGCGTGCGCATCCCCTTGAGCGGGCCGGTGCGCAGCCTTAACCTCAGCAATGCAGTCGCCATTGCCCTCTTTGAAGCCCTACGCCAACAGGGATTTCCCACCTAAACTTGACAGCCCTACGCCTGCCGCAACAAGCTGCACCTGCTCCAACCCCTGGTTCACTAGCTGACGCAGCTCTAGTGACTGGACTTGGCAGCTGTTGCGTCCAGGAGCCCAGCTTTCTCGGTCAGCCCCTCCTTGGCTGAAGCCAGGTGCGCCTGTTCCTAGGCTAATTGCGTTAAAGTGGAAGCCCTCCTTGGCGAGGGCCGTTCCCCCAAGCCAAAGGCGCACCAAGTGTACCTATGTTTTCTCCATCTGTGGCACTTTCGCAACTACCGGGATCAAGGGATCCCCTTCGAGGCACCCAAGACCATCCTGGTGGGGGAAAACGCCCAGGGCAAGACGAACCTCTTGGAGGCAGTGGAGCTCTTGGCCACCTTGCGCTCGCGGCGGGCCGGTCGCGATCGGGAGATGGTGCAGCAGGGGGAAGAGAAGGCGCGGATTGCCGCCACCGTGGAGCGGCTAGGGGTAGCCCACGAGCTGGTGATGGAGCTACGCAGCCAAGGGGGACGCTCCCTGAAGGTTAACGGCCAGGCGCTACGGCGACAATCTGAGTTCTTAGGGCAAGTGAATGCGGTGGTCTTCTCCAGCCTGGATCTGGAGCTGGTGCGAGGGGGGCCAGAGGCGCGGCGCAACTGGTTGGATGGGGTGTTGCTGCAGCTGGAGCCGGCCTACCTTGGCCTGGTGGAGCAGTATCGCCAGATCCTCAAGCAGCGCAATGCCCTCCTGAAACAGGATCCCGCTGCTGCTAGCGACAGGGACTTGCAGATGGCCTTCTGGGACGCTCAGCTGGCCACCAGTGGCAGTCGCATCATGCGCCGCCGCGCCCGGCTGTTGCAGCGTCTGGAGCCGCTAGCCGCCCACTGGCACCAAGTCATCAGCGGTGGTCGGGAGACTCTCAGCCTTGCCTACCGTCCGCAGGTGCCTTTGCTGGATCCCCAGGCCAATCCCGAAGGGGTTCAAGCCCAGTTGTTGGCGGAGATCCGTGCCAAGGCCGCTGCCGAACGGGCCCTGGGCACCTCTCTAGTCGGCCCCCACCGAGACGAGGTGGAGCTAAGCCTCGACGGACAGCTTGCCCGCGCCTACGGATCCCAGGGGCAACAGCGCACCTTGGTCTTGGCCCTCAAACTGGCGGAGCTGGAGCTGATCGAGCAGGTGAAGGGGGATCCGCCCTTGCTGCTGTTGGACGACGTGCTGGCGGAGCTGGACCTGCACCGCCAAAACCAGCTCTTGGAGGCCATTCAAGAGCGGGTGCAAACTTTGGTAACCACCACCCACCTGGGCTCCTTCGACGCCGCTTGGCTCAAGGGAGCGCAAATCCTGCAAGTGCACAAGGGGCAAATTTCTCCCTCCCCTTAGCTTAAAGCAGGCCGACCGCGGTCCAGGCTGCGATACTGAATGGCCTCGGCGATGTGGGCAGGGGCAATGGCCTCGGCACCCTCTAGATCGGCGATGGTGCGGGCCACCTTGAGGATGCGGTCGCTCCCCCGCGCAGAGAGGCCTAACTTTTGGATGGCGCTCTCGAGGAGCTTGCGACAGGGATCCGAGAGAGCACACCACTGCCGCAGGTGGCGGGGCTGCATCTGGGCGTTGCAGTGGATCCCGGGCTCGTCCTGGAAGCGCTGCCGTTGGCGCTGCCGCGCCTGTTCCACCCGCTGCCGCACGGCTTGGGACGACTCGCCGCCCTGAAGGCGGACAATTTCTTCCGGCTTGAGGCGGTTGACCCACACCTGCAAATCAATGCGATCTAGCAGGGGGCCGGAGAGCTTCGACCAGTAGCGCTCCCGCTGCTGCGGCGTGCAGGTGCAGGGCTGAACAGGATCCCCGTAGAAGCCGCAGGGGCAGGGGTTGGTGGAGGCCACTAGGGTGGTTTGGGCGGGAAACTCCAGGGAAAGGCGGGCGCGGGAGATGGTAACCTTGCCGTCTTCCAGGGGCTGGCGCAGCACCTCCAAAACCTCGCGGCGGAATTCCGTCAGTTCGTCCAAGTACAAGACACCGTGGTGAGCCAGGGAAATCTCGCCAGGCTTGGGGTAGGGGCCACCGCCCACCAGCGCCACTGCCGAGGCCGAATGGTGGGGAGCACGGAAGGGCCGCTGGGTGATCAGGGGGGTTTGGCCTCCCAGGTGCAGGTTTTGCCGCAGCAGGCCAGCTGCTGAGTAGATGCGGGTGATCTCCAACATTTCCTCCCACTGCAGCCGAGGCAAAATGCCGGGCAGACGACGCGCCAGCATGGTCTTGCCCGCTCCTGGGCTGCCCACCAGCAGCAGGTTGTGCCCGCCGGCTGCCGCAATCTCCAAGGCCCGTCGGGCCTGTTCTTGCCCCTTCACATCGGCCAAATCCAACAGGGGTTCTGGTTCAGTTGCTAGCAGCTGCTCCGGCTGGATCCGCAGCGGCTCAACCCCCTGGGGGTTTTGCAGCCAGCTCACCACCGCCGCTAAGGAGGGCAGCCCGTACACCTGGATCCCTTGCACCAAAGCCCCCTCCGGGCCATTCTCCTGGGGCACCACCAGGCGGCGGATCCCCATCTCAGCGGCACCGGCGGCAATGGGCAGGATTCCGGCCACGGGTCGCAAGGTGCCATCCAGGGCCAATTCCCCCACCAGGAGGGTGTTGGCCAGCGCTTCTTTCTCGATGACCCCGGCAGCAGCCAGAATGCCGATGGCGATGGGAAGATCAAAGCTGGGGCCCTCTTTGCGCAGATCGGCGGGAGCCAAGTTGACGATGATCCGCCGCTGCGGCAGGGCAAAGCCGGAGTTCTTGATGGCCGCCCGCACCCGCTCTTTGGCCTCCTGAACGGCTGTGTCTGGCAGCCCCACTAGGATAATCTGGGGCAAGCCACCGCCCACATCCACCTCCACCGTGACCCGCACGGCCTTGAGTCCCAGGAGAGCAGCAGCAGTGACCTGAGCAAACAAAGGCGTCGCCTCCTCCGGAAAGCTTTTCCACCGAATGATTGTCTCCCGACACCTATCCTGGAGGAAGTACATTGGCTTGTGCAGGCTTATTCCTGGGAAGCGGTGACTCTAGAGTTGGCCGGGATCAGAGGCTACTGGGTCTGCTCAGCCGCCAAGCCACGGAGGGGTTGCCCCCATCTCTAGGAGGCTGGTGCCAGTGGTCTCTTCTGCTGCTGAACCCCCTTTTGAGCGTTTCTCCAGCTCTGGGCAAGAAGGCGCCCCAGCCTGGAAGGACCTGGAGGAGCAGGTGCAGGAGTTTGCCCGCTGCTACCGGGGGCAGGTGGCCCAGCTCAGCCCACCAGAGCTGGGGAAGGCGCTGCAAGTCTTGTCGCAGCTAACGCAAGCTCTGGCGGCTCAGCTTGCGGAGGGCAGGGAAGGGATCCCGGCTACCCCTCTTCAGGCTCCAAGCTGGCGGGATCTGGAGCGGGCTATCTCCCTGCAAAGCCACTTGCTGTTTTTCTCTCTAGAGCTGCAGTCGCTGTTGGCTGGTTCCCCCGACGACTCTGCCGCCGAGTTGCCGCCAGAGGATGGGCGCTTGGATCTTTTAGCTGCTGCCCATGTCGAGCCGCGGCTACGCCCCTTTCGTCAGTTTCTGTGTGGCCTCCTCCACCAGCGGGGTCACCGACAGGCGGAGCCTCTAGAGCGCTTACTGCACCAGCAGCGCCTGGCTGGACGCTTGGCCTGGCGGCAGTTGTGGCAAGTCACCCTCAGCTCCCTCGGCGACCAGGGCCTGTTGCCTCCCCAACAGCAGTCAGCTAACACCCTCGCCCACCTCCAGAACCTGCAAACCCATCCCAGTGCCGAGGTTCGCTGGGCGGCCTACCAGCGCTTGTGCCACCATCTGGAAGCCCATGCGGAGCTGGGAGGGTTTATTCTCAGCATCCTGGTTCGCGACCACCTCTGGGAGGCCCAGTGGCGGGGCTACGATTCTGCTGCCGATCTTTACCTAGCTCGCCACGGCCTTGGCCAGGCCTTTTGGGAACATCTGCTGGACGGGATCCACGATCGCTTCGACCTGTTCCAGCGCTACTACCGCCTGAAAAGCCGCGCCATGAGCCGCTCCATTCGCCTCTGCGACCTCTACGCACCCTGGGGGGAGCCCGTCCCACCTCTTGCTGCTGCCGAAGCCACCTCCCTAGTCTGGGCAGCCCTGCAAGAGTTCTGCCCTGAGTGCGCGGCCCACGCCAAACCCTGGTTACTGGAAGTCAGCTCCGAACGGGAGGCACCCCCTGGCGAGCCAGAGAGGCCATGGCCAGGAAGTGAACCCCTTGCCTCCCTGCTGCAAGCCCTTGAAGCCCTCAGCCGGCGGCTCCGGCCTGAGGGGCCTCGAGTTTGGCTGGATCTGGAGGAGCTGCAGGGATCTGTCCAGCCCTCCTGGGAAATTCGGGTGCATACCGCGTTTTTACAGCAGGTGCTGCTAGACTACCTGCTTGGAGCGGCACGGGGTACACCGGCGCCACCCCCTCTTCGAAATCGTGCAAGCGGGCTGGAGGTCTTTACCTTGGCCCAGGCCCTCTTGATTCACCACCTGGAGGCACAGTTGCAGGCCGTGTTTTACCAGAGCCTGATTGCCCGGCTGGAGCTGCTCCTCTATCGCTCGGAGAACACCGCTCCACTAGCTTCCTCCAAGGCCAGCCCTACCTCCTGGGTCGGCGAAGAGTGGCTAAAGCTGATCCAGGAGCTGTGCGGCGATGCGGTGGAGCTGTTGCCGGAAGACCAGTTCTGCTGGGTGGGGATGCCGGAGCTGTTTCTGCGACCCTTCAGCGCTCCTCAGGTCAGCCTGGCCAGCCTAGTGGCCCTGGCCTGCCACCGCCAGTATCATCTGTCTCCGCGTACCTTTTTGCCCCGCTACCTAAATTGGCTGGCTAGCCCGCCTGGATCCTTGACTTGGGGAGAATCGGCCCAGTTGCTCCAGGTGGACTTGAGCGAGCCGGAGGAGGTGTTGCAGGGGTTGGAGGAACTGGAGCATTGGATCGAGGTGCTGGAAGAGCTGCTCGAAGAGAATCAAGACTAGGGGGCTGCAGCCAGCTGGCCTTTGGCGTAGCCGGAAGGAGCTCCTTGCAGAGGGGGAGGGAGCACCTCAAAGCCCGCCCCTTCCTCAAGTGGGCAGGAGGGAAATGGGGGCTGCTAAGCCAGTACGAGCCCTTCTTCCCCCGCGACTGGGGCACTTATCATGAGCCCTTTTTGGGTGGCGGGGCGGTGTTTTTCCACCTGGCCCAGGTTTACCCCGAGCGGGGTTTTGTGCTATCCGACATCAACGCTGACTTGGTCAACGCCTACTGCTGTGTGAGGGATCGGGTGGAGGAGGTGGTGGCACTGCTAGCCTACCACCAGGCCCACCACAGCCGCGACTACTACTACGCCCTGCGGGCATCCAAGCCAGTTGACCCTGTCCAGCGGGCGGCGCGACTAATTTACCTCAACAAAACTTGCTACAACGGGCTTTACCGGGAAAACGCCAGCGGCGAGTTCAACGTACCCCTGGGCCGCTACCGCAACCCGCGCATTTGTGATGCCGACAACTTGCGGGCTGCTAGCCGTGTCCTGCAACGGGCTAAGATCTTGGTGCAGTCGTTTGAGCAGGTGTTGGAGCGGGCCCAGCCCGGCGATTTTGTCTATTTGGATCCGCCCTACTACCCGGTTTCAGAAACCAGCAGCTTTACCGCCTATAGTCAGTACGCCTTTGGCCAAGCGGAGCAGATCCGCTTGCGAGAAGTTTTTGGGATCCTGGCCGACCGAGGCGTGCACGTGCTGCTGTCCAACTCAGATTGCCCTTTTGTGCGAGAGCTGTACAGGGGCTATCCTATCCACACCATCGTGGCCAGCCGCGCCATCAACTGCCACGGCCGCAAGCGCGGTCCCGTCACCGAGGTGCTGGTCTTGTCAAGGTAGCCGGACCTAGCTACTCGATCACCACATTCTTGGGCCCGCCATCGGGGCGCTCCTGGTTGAAATTGGCCAAAAAGGTATCCGGATCTCGGAGGCTGAAGACCAGCTTTTTGCAGGGTACTTGCAGCCCCAGGGGACCTACCAAGGGAATGAAAAGCATCTTTTCCTGGAGCAGCGGAATGGCAATCACCCCCTGGGTGCTGGTTACCGCGCCAACCAGTCCCTGGAAATCGGTGCGCACGCCCAGGCCGTAGAACCAGGGCCAAGAGAAGCGCTCCCCGCGTCCCAGCTCGCCTAGAGAAAAGGTTTCGTTGAACAAGTTGCCCGCCCGCACTACTAGCTTGTCCTGGAGCAGGTCAACGTAGGCCGACTCACTGCCTACCCCAAACAGCGCCAGGGGCAAACTTGCCAGGGGGTTGGAGTCAATGGCCATGTAATAGCGCATGGGAAATCTCCAAGGTCAGGAACAAAAAGAATGAGCCGCGGCCCCTAGCCTTGCAATTATAATCTCCGGCCTTGCCAGCTTGGCCAAAAGGAAACCCGTTCGCTAAGGCCCTGAGCGGCTATGATGGGTTGCTGGGAGCGGCCTTCTACACCCTTTGAGCTGGCCACTGCTAAGCCAGGAGAACTCATGGATCTGCGCCCCCTTGTCCGCCTAGTGCCCGATTTTCCCAAGCCCGGGATCCTCTTTCGCGACATAACCCCCTTGCTGCAGAATCCAGCGGGCTTTCGGGCCGCTATCGAACAGTTGGCCGCCGGCACTGCCACCATGGGATCCCTAGATTACGTGGTGGGCATTGAGTCGCGGGGGTTTATTTTGGGGGCTGCCTTGGCCCAACACCTGGGTTTGGGGTTTGTCCCCGTTCGCAAGCGCGGCAAACTGCCGCCGCCAGTGCTCAGCCAAACCTACACGCTGGAGTATGGCCAAGACGAGCTCCAACTACAAGCCCACGCCCTGCGCCCTGGCAATCGGGTGGTGATTGTCGATGACGTCTTGGCAACTGGCGGCACCGCCGCCGCCACGGCTGAACTGGTGGCTCAGAGTGGCGCCCAGGTAGGCGGGTTTGCTTTTCTAATCGAGCTAGCTTTCTTGTCGGGCCGCAAGCTTCTTCCTCCACAAATCCCAACCCACGTGCTGATGGTGGAAGACTCCAACTGAGGGATTTGCCCCTCACCGCAGGCGTAGCGGCTGGCGGACGGCTACTTTTGTTGCCTTAGCTTTGGGCAGAGGTTGAGTCAAGGGGCTGAGCTGAGCCTGGGCCTGCAGTTGTTCCTCAATCCAGTCGGCCAGCTCCCGCATGTAGAGGGCCACGTGGGGGGCGTAGTCGCGCCGCAGCGGCTCTACCCCTTTTTCGGCCAGGCGGGCCAGGATGACCGGATCGCTTAGCTCTTCCAGGGCGGCAAAGTCTTCTGGCTGGTCAAACCCCAGCTCTGCCATCTTTTCAAACACATATCCCAGCCGTAGGCCCGTAGCCTCGCAGTGGGAAGGATCCCTCGCGACATAGGCAGCGGTGCGGTAGGCCGTTTGGGCAATGGAGCGCCAGGTGCCGCGGTGGATGTGCAGGCTAAGCTGCTGCTGATCCCAGCCCAGGGCTTCCCGCACCAAAAGGCCACAATTGCAGCGGGTGCTATCCCGCCAGCAGTACTCGCGATCCCAAAAACCCCAGTGCTGAGCTTGCAGGCGATCGGCGGTGCGGCGCAAGAGGGCTGCCAGCTCCGGTGTAGGACGCATCGGTCAAGGCGGCAGACGGGATCCCCTCCAGTCTAGGCAGGCAGGCGGCTGGGAACAAGCCGAGCTTAATCCTTTTTTGAGTTGACGAGCTTAATCCTTTTTTGAGTTGATTGGCTCTGCTTGAGCTTCGGAATCCTCAGAAGACTGTTGCCGCTGGCGATGCCGTTGCCAAGCTCCCCAGGCCACCCCCGCCAACACCAGCGAGGCCCCGCCCAGATAGGTGCCCCCTGCTGGCAGGCCGGCCAAGGCCAGGGCCAGGGATCCCCCCCAGAGGGTCATGGCGTAAATCAGCAGCACCGAATGCCGCTGGGACAGGCCAGCCTTGAGCAGGCGATGGTGCAAGTGGCCCTTGTCGGGATGGAAAGGGGATTTGCCTCTGGCCAAGCGCTTGAGGATCACAGCAGACATATCCAGAATCGGCACGGCCAGGATAAAAAACGGCAGAGCCACCGCCAGGGTGGTCACCCCCTTGGCCACCCCAATGACCCCGATCCCGGCCAGGGTAAAGCCCAGAAAGTAGGCTCCCCCATCCCCCATGAAGATCTGCGCCGGGTTAAAGTTGTAGCGCAAAAACCCCAGACAAGCCCCCGCTAAGGCTGCCGCCAGCATGGCTGCCGCCGGCCGATCCAAGAGCAGGGTTACCATCAGCATCACGACTGCCGCGATCCCCGACACCCCTGCCGCCAAGCCATCCAGCCCGTCCATAAAGTTGATGGCATTGGCCATCCCCACCAGCCACAGCAAGGTAATCACTAGGCTCAGCCATGCAGGGAACGGCCAGATGCCGATCCGCGGCAGGTTGATAAATTCGATGCGCACCCCCACTCCCCAAGCCGCCGCAGCCACTCCCAATTGCATCGCCAGGCGCGAAAAAGGCGACAACTGAAACAGATCATCCGCCAAGCCAATTAGGAAAAACAAAACGCCGCCAATCGTCACCCCCCAGATCTCGTACTCCTGCTCGGGGCGCAGGCCGGCAAAGGCTCCGGCTCCCCAAAGCACAAGCAGCGCCACCAGGTTGCCGAAAAAGATGGAGACCCCCCCCAGGCGCACCATCGGCTGCCGGTGGATCTTGCGCTCGTCAGGAAAATCCAACTGGCCGCTGCGGATCCCGACCGCCTTCACCACCGGGGTTGCCCACAAGACCACACAGGCAGCAGCGAGAAAGGCAACCAAGTAGGGCATGGCAGGCCGTAGCGAGGATGGCGGCTATCCCAAGTGAGGGTAGAGCGGAAAACGGCGGCAGAGCTGAGCAACCCGCTGACGACAGTCTTCAAGAACGCCTGGATCCTCCGGTCGGAACAGGCAATCGGCAATGATCTCCCCGATTTCCTCGAATTCTGCCGGCCCTAGGCCGCGGGTGGTCAAGGCCGGGGATCCCAGACGCAGGCCGCTGGCCACGAGGGGCGGCTGCGGATCGAAGGGGATGGCGTTTTTGTTGGCGGTGATGTGGATCTCGTCCATCAGGCGATCCGCCCGCTTGCCCGTCATCACGGGATCCGCCGCCCCGTTTTTCTCCAGCACCGCCGAGACCGAGCGCAGGTCCAACAACATCAGGTGGTTGTCGGTGCCCCCCGAAACCAAGCGGATGCCACGCCGCTGCAGAGTCGCCGCCAGCGCCTGGGCATTGGCGATTACCTGGGCTGAGTACTGGACAAAGCTGGGCTGCAGCGCTTCCCCAAAGGCCACCGCCTTGCCGGCAATGACATGCTCTAGCGGCCCACCCTGGCTGCCGGGGAACACCGCCTTGTCCAGCTTTTTGCCCAGTTCCGGGTCGCGGGTGAGAATCAGGCCCCCGCGTGGCCCCCGCAGCGTCTTGTGGGTAGTGGTAGTTACCACATCGCAGATGGGCACGGGGTTGGGGTGGTGCCCAGTGGCCACCAGGCCGGCAATGTGGGCGATATCGGCCATCAGATAGGCCCCCACCTCGTCGGCAATAGCACGGAAAGCGGCAAAGTCAATGACCCGAGGATAGGCCGAATAGCCGCAGATGATGAGCTTGGGCCGGTGCTGCAGGGCCAGATCCCGCACCTGGTCAAAATCGATTCGCTCCGTCTTGGGATCCACCCCATAGTGCACCACGCGGAACCACTTGCCGGAGACATTGACTGGCGAGCCATGGGTAAGGTGGCCACCGTGGGCGAGATCCATGCCCATGATCGTGTCTCCCGGCTGCAGCAGGGCCAGGAAAACGGCAAAGTTGGCCTGGGCGCCGGAGTGAGGCTGCACATTGGCGTGGGCTGCTCCAAACAGTTGCTTGGCGCGGTCGATGGCCAGTTGTTCGATCTCGTCGATAAACTCGCAGCCACCGTAGTAGCGCTTGCCGGGCAGCCCCTCCGCATACTTGTTGGTGAGCACCGATCCCTGGGCCGCCAGGACAGCCGGCGAGGTGAAGTTCTCGCTGGCAATCATCTCCAGGTGATCCCGCTGCCGGTTTAGCTCCTGCTGAATCAGGCGGTAAACGATGGGATCCGTTTCCGCCAGGATGGCCAGGTTGTCCCGGGGAGTGGTCAAGCTTTGGGGAGCGGCTACCATGGTGACGCCAAAAGCAAACGTTGCCGACAAAAAAAGCCCAGCAGCGCCCTGCCGTCGCAACAGTCCTACGGAGCAACATCGTAACACAGGGGGGCTAGGCCAGGGGATCCCCAGGGGCCAGGGGAGGCTTTGTAAAGAATGTTTTTCGGCCCTGGGTCTGGCCGCTGGCCAAGGTAAAGTGGGGGGCAGGGTTTTAGGGAGTTGGCTATGACCGACGCACAAGTTTTCACCATCCTGGCCATTGCCCTAGTGCCGGCAGTGATGGCCGTGCTCCTGGGATCCGCCCTGGCTCGCAGCTAGTTTCTAGCAAAAGGCTGCTCTGCAGGACCTACCCCTGGGTAGGCCCTTTTTAGTGGTCAAACGGGTGAGTGTTGCTATTGGCTAAAGTTGGATAAGAGACACTACCGGTAGCCAGCCCGGAAGCAACTTGAGCCAGGTGGATCTCCAGCGAGTTCAGCGCGCCCTTTCTCTAGAAGCAGAGGTGGGGTTTACCGACCTGCGAGGGAGAGAGCAAACCTTTTCCCAGTTTTTGCAAAGCATCTTTGGTCAAGATCCGCCTTCCCACTGGAGCCTGGATGGGGATGACCGACGGCGCTGGCGGGAACTGGGATCCCGCTATCGCCTCTACCCCCAGCTAGAGCTGTCGGAGCGGCAGCACCTGGTGGCAGAAACCCGCCGCTGGCTGGAGCGTCTCCGGCGGCAGCAAGAACAAGCCCACTCCGCCCCACCCAGCCCTGCTTTGCCCCCGCCCAAGGGCCTTAGCTTGGAGCAGCCGCTGCAATTTCTCAAAGGCATTGGCCCCAAGTCAGCGGAGAAGCTGGCGCAACTGGGCCTGCACACTGTGCGCGATGCCCTCTACTACTTCCCACGGGATCACCTGGACTATTCTCGCCGGGTGCTCATTCGCCAGGCCAAGGTGGGGGAGACGGTCACCCTGGTAGGGACGGTGAAAAGCTGCAGCTGCTTCACCAGCCCCAAGAACCCCTTGCTGACCATCTTGAACCTCAAGATTGCCGACAAAAGCGGCATAGTCACCCTCAGCCGCTTCTACAGCGGGCGGCAATTTGCCCAGCGCAGTTGGCAGGCAGCCCTAGAGCGGCAATACCCCAGGGGAGCAGTGGTGGCGGCCAGTGGCTTGGTGAAGAAAGGCCGCTTTGGCCTGACGCTGGATAACCCGCAACTGGAGGTGCTGGGGGGAGAGGGCGAGGATCCGGACAAGCTGGGCAAGATCCTGCCCGTTTACCCGCTCTCAGAAGGGATCCCCGCCGATCTGGTGCGCAAGGCCGTTCAGCTTGCCCTGCCAGCAGCCGCCTTGGTGGAGGATCCCTTGCCAGAGAACCTGAAGCGGCAGTTGCAGCTTTTGGACTTGCCCCTTGCCCTGCAGCAGATTCACTTTCCTGAAACGCGAGAGCTGCTGGCCCAAGCCCGGCGGCGGCTGGTGTTCGACGAGTTTTTCTATCTGCAACTTAGCCTCTTGCAGCGGCGGCAGCGCTACCGCGCCCAAGCTCAGGCTGTACCTCGCTACCAGCCGGCCAGAGGGGAGCTCTTGGATCGCTTCTACCAAATCCTGCCCTTCCAGCTTACTGCGGCCCAGCAGCGGGCCATTGATGAGATCCTGGCGGATCTGCGGGATCCCTTGCCCATGAACCGCCTGCTACAGGGGGATGTGGGATCCGGCAAAACGGTGGTGGCGGTGGCGGCCTTGCTGGCAGCCATTCAATCCGGCTGGCAGGCGGCCCTCATGGCTCCCACCGAAGTCCTGGCCGAGCAACACTACCGCAAGCTGGTGGAGTGGCTCAGCCAACTGCAAGTGCCCGTTGAACTCTTGACCGGCTCCACACCCCCCGCCAAGCGGCGCGAGATCCTGCGGCAGTTGCAAACCGGGGAGCTGCCCCTGGTAGTCGGCACCCATGCCCTCATCCAGCCGGCGGTGCAGTTTCGCAACCTGGGCTTGGTGGTCATCGACGAGCAGCACCGTTTTGGGGTAGAGCAGCGGGCTGCCCTGCAACAAAAAGGGGATCACCCCGATGTCCTGACCATGACGGCTACACCCATCCCCCGCACCCTCACCCTGGCCCTGCACGGGGATCTGGACGTAACCCAGATTGACGAGTTGCCCCCGGGGCGCAAGCCGGTGCATACGGTGGTAGCTCGACCGGGGGATCGCCTGCAGGTGGTGCGGCTTATCGAGCGGGAAATTGCCCAGGGGCGGCAGGCCTACGTGGTGCTGCCTTTGATTGAGGAGTCGGAGAAGCTGGATCTCAAGTCGGCCATCGAAGAGCACCAGCGCCTGCAGGAGAAAGTCTTCCCCCAGTTCCGGGTGGGCCTGCTGCACGGGCGCCTGAGCAGCAGCGAGAAGGAGGCGGTTATCGAGGCCTTTCGCCGGCGGGAGCTGGATATTCTTGTTTCCACCACGGTGGTGGAGGTGGGCGTGGATGTGCCCAACGCCTCGGTGATGCTGGTAGAGCATGCCGAGCGCTTTGGCCTCTCCCAGCTCCACCAACTGCGGGGACGGGTAGGACGGGGCTCCGACCAGGCCTATTGCATCCTCATGACCTCCTCCGAAAGCGAAGAGGCCCTGCGCCGCCTCAAAGTCCTGGAGCAGTCCCACGACGGCTTTTTCATTGCCGAGATGGACCTGCGCTTCCGGGGCCCAGGGGAAGTGATGGGCACCCGCCAGTCGGGGCTGCCCGACTTTGCCCTGGCCAGCCTCATGGACGACCAAGAGGTGCTGCAGTTGGCTCGCCAGGCGGCAGAGCAGCTGATTGCCCAAGACCCTGAGCTGCAGCAGTGGCCCCGCCTGCGCCGCATACTGGAAGAACGCCAGGCCCGCCTTTTGGGGCCCGCTTTGTTGACTTAAGCCTATGCCCTATACCCTTGCAGAACTCAAGGCCCACGGCCTCTCCCCGGCAGAGTACCAACAGATCCAGCAGCAACTGGGCCGGGATCCCAACCCCACCGAGCTGGCCATGTTTGGGGTGATGTGGTCGGAGCACTGCTGCTATAAGAACTCTCGCCCTCTGCTGAAAAACTTTCCCACTGCGGGCGAGCGGGTGGTGGTGGGGCCGGGGGAAAATGCCGGCGTGGTGGATTTGGGGGATGGGGACTGGCTGGCCTTTAAAATCGAGTCCCACAACCACCCTTCAGCCGTGGAGCCCTTCCAGGGGGCGGCCACCGGCGTGGGGGGCATCCTACGCGATATCTTTACCCTGGGCGCCCGCCCCATTGCGCTCTTGAACTCCCTGCGCTTTGGGCCGCTGACGGATCCCCGCAACCGCCGCTTGATGGCCAGAGTGGTGGAGGGGATCGCCCACTACGGCAACTGCGTGGGAGTGCCCACGGTGGGGGGGGAAGTGGCCGTGGATCCCTGCTACAGCGGCAACCCCCTAGTCAACGTCATGGCTTTGGGGCTTTTGGAGACGCCAGCGGTGGTGAAGTCGGCAGCGCAGGGGGTGGGTAATCCTGTCTTGTATGTCGGCGCCACCACCGGGCGGGACGGGATCCGGGGGGCCAGCTTTGCCAGCGCCGAGCTGAAAGAAGATGCGCACCAAGACCGGCCAGCCGTGCAGGTGGGGGATCCCTTCCTCGGCAAATGTCTCATCGAGGCCTGCCTGGAAGCCTTTGCCACAGGAGCAGTGGTGGCCGCGCAGGACATGGGAGCTGCCGGGATCACCTGCTCCACCGCGGAGATGGCGGCCAAGGGAGGGGTGGGGATCCGCTTTGACCTCGACCGGGTGCCGGCCCGGGAAAGCGGCATGGAAGCTTGGGAGTACCTCCTTTCGGAGTCCCAAGAGCGCATGCTGCTGGTGGTGCAGAAAGGCCGGGAAGCAGAGGTCATGGAGATCTTCCACCGCTGGGGCCTGCAGGCCAGCGTGGTTGGGGAAGTCATTGCCGAGCCGCTGGTGGAGATCTGGCACCAGGGATCCTGCGTGGTGCGAGTGCCGGCGCGGGCCTTGGCGGAGGATACCCCTGTTTACGTCCGTCCCGTGTTGCCAGAGCCGCCAGAGTATGTGCAGGCAGCCTGGCAATGGGATCCCAGTACCCTTCCCCCCTGCGACCGGCAAGGGATCCACCTACCCCAGAAAACGCTGGCGTGGGAGCAGGTGCTGCTGCAGCTTTTGGCAAGCCCCACCCTGGCCAGCAAAGCCTGGATCTATCGCCAGTACGACCACCAGGTGCAAAACAACACCGTCCTTTGGCCGGGACAGGGGGATGCGGCGGTCATCCGCATCCGCTCCCAAAAATTTGGCGTAGGCGAGGTGCCACCCCTGCAGGCTTCCCGCAAGGCGATTGCCGCCACCGTAGACGGCAATGGTCGCTGGGTGTACCTGGATCCCTATGAGGGGGCCAAAGCTGCGGTGGCCGAAGCCGCCCGCAACCTTTCCTGCGTGGGGGCGGATCCCTTGGCGGTAACCGACAACCTTAACTTCGGCAACCCGGAAAATCCGGTGGTGTACTGGCAGTTGACCCTGGCCTGTCGGGGGATTGGGGATGCCTGCCGCGCCCTGGGCACGCCGGTAACCGGGGGGAACGTCTCCCTCTACAACGAGAAGGGATCCCAGGCCATCTACCCCACTCCTGTCATCGGCATGGTGGGTCTCATTTCGGACTTGAAATTCATCTGTGGCCAGGGGTGGCAGCAAGAAGGGGATCTCATCTACCTCTTGGGATCCCAGGCCGTCGCCAGCCTGGGGGGGAGTGAGTACTTGGCGGTCATTTACCAGAAAGTTACAGGCCGGCCCGCGCCCGTGGATCTGAAACTGGAAAGGCAGGTGCAAGCGGCCTGCCGCCACGGCATCCGGCAGGG
The DNA here is from genome assembly GCF_047462215.1 of Synechococcus sp. O70.1. NCBI lineage: Bacteria > Bacillati > Cyanobacteriota > Cyanophyceae > Synechococcales > Synechococcaceae > Synechococcus > Synechococcus sp. O70.1. Next base: position 15,477 of record NZ_JANSIT010000003.1, read on the forward strand.
GTGGGTGCGCTCTGCCCACGACTGCAGTGAGGGGGGACTAGCCGTGGCGCTGGCGGAAGCCTGCCTCAGCGGCGGACGAGGAGCCAAGATCTGGATCCCCTCTCCGTCTACCCGTTGGGATCTAGCTCTCTTTGGCGAGGGATCCAGCCGCATCCTCGTTTCCGTCGATCCAGCCCAGCGCTCCCCTTGGGAAGCCTACCTAGAGTCGCAGCTTCCCGGCCAGTGGCAGCTTCTAGGACAGGTGGGCGGGCCAGCGGATCCCTTGGTGGTGACTACTGCAGAAGGGGATCCCGTGTTGTCGGTCTCTTTGGCAGCTCTACAGGCCGCCTACTCCAGTGCCTTTGCCGACTAGCTGGTAGACTAGGCTGATTCGGACAAGTTGGCCTGGATCACCTCGCGGTAGTGGGACTTGGGCTTGACGCCCACCACCTGGGCCACCAGCTCCTTGTTTTTGAAAAACTGCACCGTTGGCGTACAGGTTACCCCGCCGGCCTCGGCAATCTCCGGCTCCTTCTCGATATCGATCTCCACCACGTGCAGCTTGTCGGCAAACTCTTCGATGACCTTGTTCAGGATTGGCTTGAGGGCATGGCAAGGGGTACAGGTGGGAGCCGTGTACTTGACCATCAGCAGGCGATTGCTCTCATGGTAAAGCCGCCGCAGGGCATAGCCCCCTTCATGGCAAGTTTGGTTGAAGTCGAGGTCCTCTTGCACCTCCTGCTCAAAACCGGCCTCCTCGACAGCGGAGCCTCCCGCAGGCTCTACCTCGATAGCAGAAGCAAGTTCCGGCTGGCTCGGCGGGACAACGGGATATTCCTGAGCTAGACCTCGCTCCGAGAGCCAGCGCTCCGCCAGCATGGCTGCCATACAGCCGGTGCCGGCAGCGGTGATGGCCTGACGAAACTCGTGATCCTGCACGTCCCCAGCGGCAAATACCCCCTCCACACTGGTGGCTACAGAACCGGGGCGGGTGACAATGTAGCCAGCTTCATCCAGCTCCAGCTGCCCCTTGAACAAGTCCGTGTTGGGTTTGTGGCCAATGGCGTAGAATACCCCCCCTACCGCCATCTCCTGCAGCTCGCCGGTCTGGTTGTTGCGCACCCTCACGCCCCTCAGGCGCTGGCCGTCGCCCAGAACCTCTACCGCCTCCGTGTGCCAGTGCACCGTAATCTTGGGGTGGTTGAGCACCCGGTCTTGCATGGCCTTGCTGGCCCGCATCTTGCCACTGCGCACCAGCATATGGACATGGGATCCAAACTTAGTTAGGTAGGTGGCCTCCTCACAGGCGGTATCGCCACCGCCAATCACCACCAGTTCCACTCCCCTGAACATGGGCATGGCCCCATCGCAGACAGCACAGGCCGACATGCCCCGGTTCCAGTAGATCTCCTCTCCAGGCAGGTGCAGGCGCTTGGCCGTAGCCCCGGTGGCAATAATGAGGCTGTGGGTGCGCACTTCCCGTTCGTCAGAGCGGACTACAAAAGGCCGCTGGCTGAGATCCACAAAGGTGACATCCTCGGCGTACAGCTCCGCCCCCCACCGCTCTGCTTGAGCGCGCATGTTCTTCATCAGTTGGGGACCGCTGATGCCCTCGGGAAAGCCCGGAAAGTTCTCCACCTCGGTGGTGGTCATCAGTTGCCCACCCGGGATCCCGCCCACTTGAAACCCCTCGAACACCACCGGCTTCAGGTTGGCGCGCCCAGCGTAAATGGCTGCAGTCAACCCAGCAGGGCCCGAGCCAATAATGACCACATTCTCAACCCGACCTTGGTTTGTCATTGCTCTATCTCCCCTTCCGCAACGGGACTATCAAGTCAAACTCGTAATGACTACGCTTTAGCCTAACACGATTCCGCAGCCTCAACGAGTCCAAGGCTTGTCAGTTTCATTTTCGTTCTCCTGCAGACTGCCGGTGGGCTACTCTTTGACGGGGGGAAGGTTGGAACCAGGTCATCTTTGTATCAGAAGATACAAAAAGCTGGTGTCGGCCTTTCTAGGATGGGTGAGCGCTTTCGGCCTGTCTTAGTTTCAACCGCAACCCAAGTCAAGTTAGGAGAAAGGCATGGCATCCACCCCACAAGAAGTGCTCCAAATGATCCACGACAACAATATCCAGATGGTGGATCTCAAGTTTGTGGATCTCTTTGGCACCTGGCAGCATGTCTCCTTCCACTCTTCAATGCTGACGGAGCAAGTTTTTAGCGAAGGGCTGCCCTTTGATGGCTCCAGCATCCGGGGCTGGAAATCCATCAACGAGTCAGACATGTACATGGTGCCAGACCCCAAAACGGCCTGGATCGACCCCTTTTTCCAAGTGCCCACCCTCAGCCTCATCTGTAACATCATTGAACCCCGCACCGGCCAGCCCTACAGCCGTTGTCCTCGGAGCCTAGCCATGCGGGCTGTGGCTTACCTGCAATCGACAGGCATTGCCGATACGGCTTACTTTGGGCCCGAGGCAGAGTTTTTCATCTTTGAAGATGTACGGTTTGACCAAACTCAGAACGCCGGCTACTACTTCGTCGATTCCATCGAGGGCCGCTGGAACTCAGGCCGGGAGGAGAAAGGGGGCAACCTGGGCTACAAGCCGCGCTACAAAGAAGGCTATTTCCCTGTGCCGCCCACCGATGCCCACCAAGACCTCCGCACCGAGATGTTGCTAACCATGGCCAAGTTGGGGGTGCCCATCGAAAAGCACCACCACGAGGTGGCCACTGGCGGGCAAGGAGAGCTGGGCTACCGCTTTGCCGACCTGCTCACCTCTGCCGACTACATGATGATTTACAAGTACGTGATCCGGAACGTGGCTCGCAAGCACGGCAAGACGGTGACGTTCATGCCCAAGCCCCTCTTCAACGACAACGGCAGCGGCATGCACACGCACCAGTCTCTCTGGAAAGACGGCCAGCCCCTCTTCTACCAAGAAGGCAACTACGCGGATCTCAGCGAGATAGCTCTCTACTACATCGGCGGCCTCCTCAAGCATGCACCAGCCCTTCTGGCTTTCACCAACCCCACCACCAACTCCTACAAGCGCCTGGTGCCTGGGTTTGAGGCGCCGGTAAACTTGGCCTACTCGCAGGGCAACCGCTCCGCAGCCATTCGGATTCCGGTAACGGGCAAAAACCCCAAGGCCAAGCGGCTGGAGTTTCGCTGCCCAGATGCCACCTGCAACCCTTACCTTGCCTTCTCGGCTATGCTGATGGCTGGCTTGGACGGGATCAAGAACAAGATCCACCCCGGCGAGCCCCTGGACAAAGACATCTACGATCTAGAGCCGGAGGAGCTAGCCAAGATCCCCTCCACGCCCGGATCCCTGCTGGATGCTTTGGAAAGCCTGCAGAAGGATCACGACTTCTTGTTGGAGGGGGGCGTCTTCACTGAGGATCTCATCGAGACCTACATCGAGTACAAGATCGACAACGAGATCAACCCCATCAACCTGCGGCCTCACCCCTACGAGTTCGCGCTCTATTTCGACGCCTGATTCTCATCTAAACCATTAGTTCTCGGCCAAGGCTTTTGAACGGGATCCCTTCTTGCTGGAGGGATCCCTTTTTTGTGCCTGCTATGGTACTCTGGATGGGGGTGCTGAGTTTACAAACTCAGGGGGGGTTTGGATGGGATGGCTTATAATTTGGGTCCTTATTCTCTTAGGCCTTCTGGCGCTTGTTGTCTATCTAGCTGACTATCTAGAGAAGCTAGTTGACTATCTAGAGAAGAAGCGTCGGGAAGCTTTGGAGCAGGTGGCCAGGAGCCTGGGCATGTCGTTTTCAGCAGAGCTACCCGAAGGGATCCGCTCCCGCTTGCTTCAGGCAGGCTTTGAACTATTTGAACAAGGCTACGATCGACGTTTCTACAACTCAATGTCCAAGCGGCTAATCGATGGAACTGAGATCGGTGCCTTTGACTATCAGTATAGGTACCCCAGCGGCAGGGGCGAGAGTCGCAGGATTGTCTGGGGCAAGAGTCGCGGCACTCATTGCCAGTCTGTTTTCTGGGCCTATTGCGAAGACCTACGGCTACCTCATTTTCGGCTGCACCCAGAAGTTCCCTTGTTCCACGACGTTGCTAAAGCTTTTGGCATGCAGGATATCAATTTCGAGAACCATCCCAAGTTTTCTCGCCGCTACCTTTTGCGCGGAGAAGATGAGGCCAAGATTCGCCTGCGCTTCCATCCTAGGTTTCTTAGCTTCTTGGAGCAGCATCCTCCTTGTTGCGCTGAGGGATCCGGGCCGCAGCTTATTGTTTGGCGGGACGACCAACAGGTGAGTCCAGAAAAAATGGCAGACTGGCTGCGCTTCGGGGGAGAATGGGTGCAACGACTGCGGCTGCGTCGCGTTTAACTCTCTGGATCGTCCCTCAAGGCCACTCCCTGGGTATGATGAGAGGAAGAGTTTAAAAAACGTAACGTGTCTTCCTCATTGTCCCAGGCGGTTGTTCTCATTACAGGGGCCACAGGGGGCATTGGCAGCGCCCTTGTGCCTCTCCTGGCTCAGGCCGGAGCCCATCTGGTGCTGGCGGCGCGGCGAGAAGGGCCCCTAGCCACCTTGGCCGAGAAAGCAGTAGCCCTCGGGGCTGCTTCTGGAGTGGGGATCCCCACAGATGTAACCGACTACGCCCAGGTCGAGGCGCTGGTGACCCAAACGCTGCAGAGGCACGGGCGGATCGATGTGCTAATCAACCTCGCCGGCGCCGGCATCCTCAAACCTGCCCCGCAAATTACCCCCGCTGACCTGGAGCAGATGCTGGCGGTCAACCTCAAGGGCAGCTTCTACACCAGCCAACTGGTGGCCAACGCCATGCGGGAGCAGAAGTCCGGCCATATTCTCAACTTCCCCGGCATTCTGGGTCGCCACCCCATGGCCATGGCCTCTGCCTACTGTGCTGCCAAGTTTGGCGTGGTCGGTTTTACCAAGTGCATGGCTGACGAGCTGAAGCGCTTTGGGGTACGCTTTACTCTGTTTTACTTTGGCGGCATCGACTCCCCCTTCTGGGATCCCATCAGCCTCAAGGTGCAAAGGGACAAAATGCTCAGCCCCGCCACGGCTGCCGAGGCCATTCGCTTTGTCCTCACCCTGCCGGCCAATGCCGTGCCTAATGAGGTAGTGCTGCAGCCAGAGAGCCATCAGTTCCTCTAAAGCTTGCCAAGAGCACCTCCAGGCTAGAGGTGGGATCCCTGCTGGCTAACTTGGCAAGGCCCCTCTTGGCTGGGGGGCTAGAGAGCTACTTGCGGCTATTCGGGCAGAGTGTTTAGCGCCACCACCCGCCTCCCGGAACGCCTTGCCAGCTCTGATCTAGGAGAGTTTGGATCCTGGGCTTCACCGACTAGCTCCCCAGCCAGTCCTTCCGGCAGCCTGCTGCTACAGCTCCTGCCGCGCTTCTAGGGCACGGGCCAGGGTAACCTCGTCGGCATACTCCAACTCGGATCCCATGGGCAGGCCAAAAGCTAGACGAGTCATGCGCAGGTTGGGGGCAACCGGCTTCAGGTAATCTTTAACCACATGCATGGTGACCTCCCCCTCTACACTGGGGCTGAGGGCAAAAATGAGCTCCTGGGGCTTCTCCCGCGCCACCCGTGCCACCAGTTCGCGGATGCGCAACTGCTCAGCCCCGATCCCATTCATGGGCGAGATCAAGCCCCCCAATACGTGGTAGAGACCCTTAAACTCGCGCGTTCGCTCTACGGCGATGAGATCCCTGACATCGGCCACCACGCACCAGAGCAGGCGGTCCCGCTGGGGGGAGCGGCAGATCTCGCAGGGATCCTCTGCCGACCAGTTAAAGCAGATGGAGCAGTGCTTAACGGTTTGCTTGGCTTCCAGTAGGGCTTGGGCCAGGGCCTCGACCTCGTGGGCGGGCCTGTTGAGCAAGTGCAAGGCGAGCCGCTGAGCGGTTTTGGAGCCAATGCCGGGCAGGCGCTGCAGCTCCTCGATTAGGCGAGCCAAAGGGCGAGTGTACACAGGATTAGCCCAGCCCCGGCAGGCTGATATTTGCCGTCAGTTCCTCCATGCGTTTGCGCATCGTCTCAGCCGACTGGGTGTAGGCATTCACCATTGCCGTCAGCAGCAAGTCCTCCACCACATCCACTGGCTCCTGGAGGACTTGGGGATCTATGGACACCTTAAGGGGCTCCTGGTTGCCGTTGACCGTCACCTTCACCAAGCCATTGCCGGCTTCGCCAACAATTTCCATTTCTTCTAGCTCTTTTTGCAGCTTTTGGGCGCCGTCGCGCACCTCTTGAGCTTTTTTGAGGGCTTCCTGAATCTTGCCAAAGGGTCCAAAGCCTCGCGTCATGGGATCCTCGTAGTTGAGAGACTCTGCTGTTCTACTCTACTCCTTTCCTTCCGTTGGTAAAAGTACCTGCCCTTCCAGATTGGATCGGGCTTCTTGGTTGGGCTGCCATCTTCGGCTATCGTTGCAACGAGTGCAGTGGAAAAACTTGGATCCCTGCTGTGTTGTTACTGGAGTGTTCCCCCTTAAACCTTTCCCCGGCTGAGGCGCGGGAGAAATTGCTCTATTTGCTGGCACAACTGGCCTACCGCGAGGGATCCTTTACCCTCACGTCCGGGCGGCAGAGCTCCTACTACATCAACTGCAAACCGGTCACCCTCCACCCCCAAGGGGCCTACCTGGCTGGATCCCTGCTTCATCGGCTATTGCCCCCTGAAACGGCAGCAGTTGCCGGGATGACGCTGGGGGCAGATCCCCTGGTGACGGCAGTGAGCTTGGCTTCTCTTTATGCCCAGCCGGCTAACCTAGCAGCCCTGATTGTCCGCAAAGAGCCCAAGGCTCATGGCACCCAGGCCTGGATCGAGGGGCCAGAACTGCCAGCCGAGAGTCGAGTGTGGATCTTGGAGGATGTCGTCACTACGGGTGGCTCTGCCCTCAAGGTTGTAGAGCGGGTACGCGCGGCAGGCTATCGGGCAGAAGGAATCCTCGCCTTAGTCGACCGGCAGGAAGGGGCAGAAGCTCGCTTTTGCCAGATGGGGATTCCCTTTCGCCGCCTGTTTACTCTCGAAGAGGTGCGGGCTTGCCACCGGGCTGTCGGTCAAGGCTTGAGGAGCTAGCTTGGGCGTGCGGGGACTTTCCATCAAGCTGCAAAAGTGACAGCATAGGCGGTGGAATACCTTTTGGGCAAAAAGGCACAGCCATGCACAGGGGCAGACTCAGTGGGATCCTCTTGCACCCCACTTCGCTGCCGGGATCCTTTGGCATTGGCGACCTGGGGCCGGCCGCTTATCGGTTTGTGGATTTTCTGGTAGAAAGCGGCCAGCGCCTCTGGCAGGTGCTGCCTCTGGGGCCCACTGGCTGGGGCAACTCCCCTTACATGAGCTTTTCTGCCATTGCCGGCAACCCGCTGCTGATTAGCCCGGAGCTACTGGTCGAAGCTGGCTGGCTGGAGGCCAACGCCTGGGAGGAGCTGCCCCAGTGGCCAGCCATCCAGGCGGGGGATGCTGAGCGGGTGGACTACGGGATTGTCATCCCCTTCAAGCTGGGTCTTTTGCAGCGGGCCTGGGCCACCTTCAAGGAAAAGGCTAGCGCTGCTGACTGGGAAGCCTTTCACGCCTACTGTGCCGAGGAGGCGGATTGGCTACCGGACTACGCTCTCTTCATGGCTCTCAAAGAGGTGTATGGCGAGCAAGAGTGGACTCAGTGGCCTCCAGCCCTAGCCCAGCGGGATCCCCTTGCTCTCCAGGAGGCCCGCGACCGCTACGCCGACGCAGTCACCCGCCAGATGTTTTGGCAGTATCTGTTTGCCCAGCAGTGGAGATCCCTAAGGGAGTATGCCCACCAGCATCAAGTGCAGCTCATTGGCGATGTACCCATCTATGTTGCCGCCGACAGTGCTGACGTGTGGGCCAACCGGGAGCTGTTTCAGCTCGATGAAGAGGGGCGGCCCCTATGGGTAGCCGGCGTCCCCCCCGATTACTTCAGCCCCACTGGGCAACGCTGGGGCAACCCCCTCTACAACTGGGAGGTGCTTAAGGCTCGCGGCTACGACTGGTGGATCCGGCGCATCCAGGCCATCCTCAAGCAGGTGGACTATGTGCGCATTGACCACTTCCGCGGCTTCGAGAGCTACTGGGCTATTCCCAGCAAGGCAGAAACGGCGGTGGAAGGCGAGTGGCAAAAGGGACCGGGAGCGGATTTCTTTCAGGCGTTGGCCGACAAGCTGGGGGAAATTCCAATCATTGCCGAAGATCTAGGAGGAGAGATTACGCCAGAGGTGGTGCAACTGCGGGATCAATTCAGCCTGCCCGGCATGAAGGTCCTGCTATTTGCCTTTGGCGCCGGCCCCGACAACCCCCACCTGCCCCACAGCTACGAGCGCAACTTCGTCGTCTACACGGGCACCCACGACAACAACACCATAGTGGGTTGGTTTGAGGATCCGGATCGCCCGGAGTGGGAGAAGCAGAACCTGCTGCGCTACCTGGGCTGCCAGGGATCCGCTGGCATCCACTGGGATCTCATCCGCCTAGCCCTTGCTTCCGTGGCCGATTTGGCCATTATTCCCCTCCAGGACGTAATGGGCTTGGGGGCAGAGGCGCGCATGAACTTTCCCGGCAGAGCCGAAAACAACTGGGCCTGGCGCTACCGCGAGGAGATGCTGCGCCCAGAGCTGGCCCAGCGGCTGGCCGAGATGAGCGTGACCTATGGACGCATCTCTCCCCATGATCTAGAACAACGGCGGGCGGCCCTGGCCCAGGAACGGGCGGCTGCAGCAGCCCCAAGAAGCCATTCCCAGGCAGGTTCTACTCAAGCGCTTGCGCCTTAGCTAGGAACTCAGCCACTGTCAGGGATCCCAGGTCTTTTCCGTGGCGCTGCCGCACGCTTACCGTGCCGGTTGCCTGTTCTTGTTCTCCCACGATAAGCATGAAGGGGATCTTGGCCTTCTCGGCATTGCGGATCTTTTTGGGCAGGCGCTCGCTGTCGGCATCGATGTGGACGCGGATCCCCTGTTCCCGCAGCTGATCCCGCACCTGGATGGCATAGCCCAGGTATTGGTCGGAAACGGGCAAAATGCGCACCTGTTCCGGCGCAAGCCAAAAGGGAAAATCCCCCGCGTACTCTTCAATGAGGATCCCGATGAGCCGCTCCAGCGAGCCAAAGGGAGCGCGGTGGATCATTACCGGCCGCTGCCGGGATCCGTCTTCAGCTATGTAGTACAAATCAAAGCGCTGCGGGTTTTGGTAGTCTACTTGCACCGTGCCCAACTGCCACTCCCGATCCAGCGCGTCGCGGAAGATAAAGTCCAGCTTCGGCCCGTAGAAAGCTGCCTCTCCGATCCCTTCAAAATAGGGCATCGACAACTTCTCCACGGCACGGCGAATGGCATTTTCAGCCATGTCCCATTCTTCCGGCGATCCCAGATACTTGTCAGACTTGGGATCGCGAAAGCTAAGGCGGGCACGGAAATTCTTGAGTTTGAGCTTGTCGAAGACTACCAGAATTAGATCCACAACATTGAGAAACTCCTCCTCCAACTGATCGGGCCGGACAAAGAGATGGGCGTCGTCCACCGTAAAGCCGCGAACGCGGGTCAGGCCCCCCAGTTCTCCCGATTGTTCGTAGCGGTAGACAGTGCCGAATTCGGCATAGCGCAGCGGCAAGTCGCGGTAGGATCGCAGCTCCGATTTGTAGATCTGGATGTGAAAAGGACAGTTCATCGGCTTCATGACAAAGCCCTGCTCTGCCGCCCGCGCTTCCTCGCTTTCTGCCATCAGGGGAAACATGTCTTCTCGGTACTTTTGCCAGTGGCCGGAGATCTTGAACAAATCCACGCGGGCAATGTGGGGGGTGACCACTGGCAAGTAGCCTCGCTTGAGCTGCTCTTGCTTGAGAAAATCCTCCAGCACCCAGCGCAGAAGGGTTCCCTTGGGAGTCCAAAGGGGCAAGCCCGGTCCCACCTCGTCGGAAAAGATAAATAGCCCCAGCTCCCTGCCCAGCTTGCGGTGATCCCGCTGCTTGGCCTCTTCCAGCCGCCGCTTGTATTCCTTTAGCTCCTCCGGCGTCTCCCAGGCCGTGCCGTAGATGCGCTGTAGCTGAGGCTTGGTTGCATCTCCCCGCCAGTAGGCGCCGGCCACGCTGAGCAGGTCAAAAGCCTTGGGGTTGAGCTCGTTGGTGTTTTCCACATGGGGGCCAGCACAGAGATCCCACCACTCGTCCCCCAGGTGGTAGATGGTGATTGGCTCGCCTTCGGGGATGCTCTCAAGGATCTCCAATTTGTAAGGTTCGCCAAGAGCCTCGATGCGGCGTCTAGCTTCTTCTCGAGTCACCTCCTCGCGGATCACCGGCAAGCCTTTTTTGATAATGGCCTGCATCTCCTTTTTGATGCGCTCCAGATCTTCCGGCGTGAAGGGCTCGGGGTGGTCGAAATCGTAGTAGAAGCCGTAGTCGGTTGTCGGGCCGATGGCTACCTTCGCCTTGGGAAACAGCCTCTGCACCGCCATAGCCATCACGTGGGAGGTGGTATGGCGAATGCGCTCCAGCTTGGGAGACTCCTGAGTACGCAGCAGCTTGAGAGGACTACTGGCCTGTTGAGGCGATTCGGCTGGTCGAGACATCGGAACCCGCGGTAACAACTTCGTACTTAATCTTAGGCTGAGGCAAGGGCAGCCCCAAGGAGGACAACCAACAGCTGGCTGGCTGAGATGCCTCTAAAGCCAGCGGTTGACCAAGAAAAAGGGGCAAAAGCGCACAGTATTCTAGAAGTGTTGCCACCCCTGCATTGGCTTCATGAGCCTCTCGCCTGCCAACCTCGCTACACGCTCTGCGGCCTCTGAACTGAAGCCGCTCTCCATTGCAGACGCGGGAGCTGCCCCCGTCATCGCCGCCATTGATGTGGGCAGCAACTCTCTGCATATGGTGGTGGTGCGCATCAACCCCCACATCCCCAGCTTCACCATCATCTCCCGCGAAAAAGCCACCGTCCGCCTGGGGGAGTTTTGCAGCCAGACAGGCGCCCTTACGCCTGTTGCCATGGAACGGGCGCGGACGGCTCTGGAGCGGTTTTGCCGCATTGCCGAAAGCTTTCAGGTGCAGGATATTGTTGCGGTGGCCACCAGTGCCGTGCGCGAAGCCCCCAATGGGCCGGAGTTTTTGAAGCGGATTGAGCGGGAGCTGGGCCTGCGGGTGGAGCTCATCTCAGGGCAGGAGGAAGCCCGCCGCATCTACCTGGGCGTGCTCTCGGCCATGGAGTTCCACAACCGGCTGCACGCGGTGGTGGATATCGGTGGCGGCTCCACTGAGCTGATTTTGGGCAACGGCCAAGAGCCGGAGTTTCTGCGCAGCATCAAGGTGGGAGCGGTGCGCCTGACCCAAGCTTTCCTGCACCACGACCCGCCTACGGCTGGTGAGCTGCAGGCGCTGCGGCAGCATATTCGCGGCATGTTGGAAGCTCCCATCGAGCAGATGCGGCGCATTGTCGAGTCGTCCCCCCAGGCGGGATCCCTGGCCTTGGTGGGCACCTCCGGCACCGTGGAGTGCCTGGCCCAGTTGGATGCCCGCCGCCGCCTGGGCGATCCCCCCACTCGCCTGCACGGGTACAGGTTTAGCCTGGAAGCCCTGCGCGGCTACATCAAGGAGCTGCGCTCCCTCACCGTGGCCGAGCGGCAAAAGCTACCTGGCCTAGGGGAAAGGCGGGGAGAGATTATCCTAGCTGGGGCGGTCATTTTGGAGGAAGTGATGACCCTGCTGGGGGTGGAGCAGATCCAGTTTTGCGAGCGGGCCTTGCGGGAAGGGCTGATCGTGGATTGGATGATCAGCCAAGGGTTAATTGAAGATCGGCTGCGCTACCACAGCTCGGTGCGGCGGCGTAGCGTCCTCAAGTTGGCAGAAAAATACCAAGTCGAGATCCCCTATGCCGAGCGGGTGGCAGAATTTGCCCTCAGCCTTTTCGATCAAACCCGTGGCATCTTGCACGGCTGGGGATCCCGGGAGCGAGCTCTCCTCTGGGCGGCGGCCATGCTGCACAACTGCGGCCACTTCATCAGCCATGCCGCCCACCATAAACACTCCTACTACCTCATCCGCCACGGGGAACTCTTGGGCTTCAACGAGGAAGAGGTGGAGGTGATTGCCAACCTAGCCCGCTACCACCGTAAGTCGCCCCCCAAGAAGAAGCACGAGAACTTCCAGCGCCTCACCAACGAGCGGGATCGCCAAGTGGTACTGGAACTTAGCCCCTTGCTGCGCATAGCCTGTGCTCTTGATCGCCGCCGCCTGCAGGCCATCCAAGCGGTGCACTGCCGTTTCCAGCTTTTGGGAGAGGGCCCCCGCCGTATGGAGCTAATTTTGGATCCCAAGCATCCCAACGACGACTGCGCCCTAGAGCTGTGGAGCTTGAACGAGAAGAAAAAGGTCTTCGAGCAACAGTTCAAGCTGCAGGTAATTCCCAAACTATCCACCCAGATCCAGCCCAGCGCCGATCCCTTTGAGGTAGCCGTCTAGCCAGGGAATACATTCTGCACAAGTAGACTCAAGACTTGGCTCTACTCAGACTGTTGGCAGTGGAGACACCTGGGGGTCTGCTGATTACGGCAAAAATTTGTGGGTGTGGGTTTCACTTCCATGGCGACTGGGTGGGATCTATCTGGGCTCGGCTCCACTAAGTGCTCGTCTCTATCGGCCCAGAGTGCTTGAAAGAATCCCTGCTTTTGAGGGGGCTGACTTACTCTCACGAGGCAGCATGGGGCTGTTGAGGCCAAGCTAACGTCTAGCCAGGAGGCAGTACGGTGGCGGAAAACTTCAATCCTGTTTCAGGTGGACAAGGGCCTGGCGGATTGGATCGGGCCTTGGGTAACCTGGTGGCTATTCGACAAGCGCTGGCCAGTCCGGATCCCCAAGTGAGAATCCGAGCTCTCAAAGATGCTCTCCAACGTGGGGAAGAAGGTGCGCAGCTTCTCATTAAAGCACTGCATGAGGATAGGGAGTGGGAGGTAAAGGTTTGCTGCTTGGGAAACACTCCTGAAATCAGACAGTGCCCAGCACGTGCAGGCAGCAAAGGCGTACCGGCTTCCCCTACGTCAAGTTGGAGATATTCGAGCAAAGTATAAAGCTGGCGAGCGCGACTTCCGCTGGGCCGACCTGAGCGAGGCCGAGCTGAGCGGGGCCAGCCTGAGCAGGGCCAACCTGAGCGGAGCTAGCTTGAGAAGGGCCAACCTAAGGGGGGCCAAGCTGTGGAAGGCCAACCTGAGTGGGGTCAACCTGAGTGGGGCCAACCTGAGCGGAGCTGACTTGAGAAAGGCCAACCTGAGCAGGGCCTACCTGAGCGGGGCCTTCCTATGGGATGCCGACCTGAGCGGGGCTAACCTGAGCAGGGCCGAACTGGTGGGTACTCAGCTCAGAGGGGCCAACCTAACAGGTGCCAAGCTTGACTTTGGATGGGAACGGCTCAAAGATTTGACGGGCACGATTCTTCCCGATGGGACATACCATCCTTCGACTTTGTAGCCCCAAGGTCTATGGGGTGTTGGTTGAAAAAGCGGCAAAGGCGTACTAGATCTCCCTGCGTCAGGAATCATGCTGTTTTTAGTTGGCCCCTCCCACACGGGCCAGCCCTAGAGAGATCGCATGGTCAAGGAGCAATGGTAATGGGCGAGGGGCTGGTTTGGATGGCCCTTTGCCCGCCCCGCTCCAAGATTACCTCGATGATGCCGTTGTTAACTGGCTGCATGTTGGAGGGCAGTTGCTGCTGAGTTTCATAGAGGCCCGGTGCCACCTCCCGCATCTCTACCTCGGGAGTTACCCCGACAATACGAAAAGCGGCCCGCCCTCCGGGATCCCCTTGCATTGTTACTCTGAGGATCTCGCCCCTGCGCAGGTTGGTGCTGTTGGTGGTAACGCTGAAAATCCGAGGCGGCCCGGCGACCACAGGCCCAGAAGCCGGCTGAATGGTGGGGCGGGTTCCTTTGGATCCATCGATTGAGAAAGGAAAGATCTCCCGGTACTCCTGGCTGAGGCCGTCTTTGGTAAGCACAACCCGCAAGGTAGGATTGGTGGCCTGGTGGGTGGGAGCCACCACGTAGGTGCCCTCATAGTGGTGAGGCTGCACCTCCCGCATTGGCTGGTTTAGGGCCAGGTTGCCCAGGTCAAATTGGGCCACTCCCCCTGAGTCCCCCCAGATGGCGATGGTGAGGATATCTCCTTCCACTAGGTCGCGCTGGGGATGCAGGCGAATGGCCGTGATGCGAGGGCCGTGGCTGGCGGCCAGGGGAGTAGGAGGGGCAGGGGCCGGCTGGGGCAGAGGGGTCGAAGGAGGAAACAGCGGCTCGACTCTCGGGGGAGCGACCTTGCCCAAGGCCAACTGGGGGAGCCGCCGCTGAACACGGGTCTCCAGCCCGTTGAGGCTAAGTTGAATGCGGATGTCGGGGCTAAGGGCGCTGTCTTGGGGGCCAAGGGTGTAAACGGCGCGGTAGTAGCCAGGCTGCACCTCCTCCATGGGCAAGCCCCGCACCAGGTCTCCGATATCCACGCTGGCCTTGCCGTTGGGGGTGCCCTGGGCCTCGACCGTCAGGGTTTGCCCTGGCAGCACCACTCCCGCTTCAGGAATGACTCGTGTTTGCAAGATTTCAGGCTGAACGCTTTTGGCCACTGGCGCCGGGGAAGGACGCAGTTGGGCTACTGGAGGCGGCAGAGGCGGCAGCTTTCCGCGATGTACCAGCGCCTGGTGCAGCAGCACTGCTCCTTCACCACGGCTGAGGATCCGGTTGGGCCGCAGCTTGGCGGGATCCGGCACATTCACCAATAGGCCCGCTTCCCCTGCCATAGCCACAAGAGCTCGCCCTACCTCTGGCACCTCAGCAGCGTCGGTGTACAGAGCCATCCAGCGCTCGATGTCAGCCTGGCTGGGAGCAGGCAATCGCAAGGCCCGCACCAGGATGGCTAGAGCTTCTAGGCGGGTGAGATCCCCTTGGGGGCGGAACTCGTTGCCTTCGTAAAGACGCATGGCCCCTGCCTGTAGCACCGCCTGCGCCGTCCAATAGTCAGGGGTATTGGGCTCAAGGTCGCGAATCTCTTGCACCTGCTTGGGGTTGGGCACGTAGCCGAAAAATTCGGTTAACCACCGGGCCAATTCCAGGCGGGTGAGAGGGGCTGACAGTGGCTCCCGGGTCAGCACCAGGTCTGTTTGGCGCTCCAGCGCTGCCACGTAGGCTTCAGTCCAGGCCAGCGAGGCTTGCTGTTGCACACCTTGGGACCAGGTGGGTAGGCTAGCACTCGACCAGGCGAGCACCCAACCTAGGCCTAGCGCCAGGGGCCACGAGCACCGCATGGCTGCCGCTCCCGTTTAATTTGGATTCCCTCAGGGAAAGCTTAGCCCAAACTTCCACCCTCTCTCCCCGCCTTCGCTAGCAGTTGCGGGTGCGCTCTTTGGCGGTGGCTCCCCAAGAATTTACGCTCGTTTTCGCCTAGAATGACAAAGCCATCCGCCATGCAGGGGCAGAGGGCGGACAGACTTGAGGCTAGCTGCCTTGGCCAACAGGACTAAGAAGCGTCCGCGGGAGGGATCCATGCCGCACACCATTGTTACTGACGTTTGCGAAGGCGTTGCCGACTGCGTGGAGGCTTGCCCGGTTGCCTGTATTCACCCTGGGAACGGCAAAAATGCCAAAGGCACCGACTACTTCTGGATCGACTTTGCTGCTTGCATTGACTGTGGCATCTGTCTCCAGGTTTGCCCCGTAGAGGGCGCTATCCTCCCCGAGGAAAGACCAGAGCTGCAACGAGTACCCAGCTAACCTCTAGCCCAGAGAGGCCAAGGCCAAGAGGCCACTGGTCAACCAGTTCAGGGAAAGGATCCCTCCCAGAAAGGCCATCGGGATCAGGCCTACCAAACGCCACCACTCCAGATCCAGGGCCACCGCCGCCGCCCGCACTTGCCAAACCCCGAACCACACCAGGGCCACCAAGCCCAACAGGGATCCGGCAACCCCGCCCAAAGCTTGGGCAGGCCCCAGCAGAAGCCAGGGCAGGCCGGCAAAACCCGTCAGGCAAAGCAGGGCCGCAAAGGAGGGGGCAGCCCGCCCAAAACAAAAGGCCAGGCCCTGCAACAAAGCTGCCAAGCTCACCCAGCCCAGGAATCCCGCCAGGACTGCCAGTACTAGGCTCGGCAGGTTGAACCCGAAGCGGCGAATGGCCTCGAGGAGGTTAAGCAGCGCTACCACCCCAAACGCCTGCCAGAGGACAGGCTGTTGCCGCAGCAAGCGAAAGGTACGTTCTGGCAGGAACCAGGCGCCGTAGATGTTGTCCAACAGAGAACCCAGCATGGCTAGAAGGACGTTTCAATAGGGACATTCCAAAACGGATGCACGCAGAGATTCTCCCCTTTACGGGAGCTACCTGACCCGCATGCCCCTACCGTACCCCAAAAAGCCACAGAGCAAGGGATCCGAAGAGGGACTTCTTGCTAGGCCCTTGACAGATCCCGCAGGGGAATGGGGTAAGATGGCCAGAGGATACTGAGGCGTTGGTGACTGCCGTTATGTTTTTGCGATCGATACCCTTTGGCAATTAGGACGGGTGTGGATGTGAGAGTAGTAAGCCAAACTTGGTTTGGAAACTATCAATATCATCCCCGATGTCCTATCGTGGATTTTCCAGGTCGAAAACAACGGTAAAACGGCGCAAACAGTATCCCTAAGGAGGCCCTCAAGAGAGGGCTTTCTTGCTGTTTTGGAGTCTTTACTACCTGCGGCACCAATACAAAAGCACAAGAGCGCTAAGGGGACGGGTAGAGGCCAAAAGACCTGCAAGGAGCAGCAACCAGGGGTTCCCAGCAGAGCTAGCCAACAGCAGGCCCATGAGCAGAGCCGTTCCTCCCCCTTCTGCCCCTGCTGCTAAGAGCCAGGCCCAGGCAACTTTCCCCCGTCGAGCCAGTAGGATCCCTTGCAGCCCACCGACGCCAAGACCCACCAGCAAGCCGCGTAGGGGGCTAGCCATCGCTGGGAGGATCCTCTGGATCCAGGGATCGTTCGGATCCAAGACAGGGATCACCCCCTCCACCTGAGGAGCTAGGAGATCTGTTGCCAGCCAACCCACAGCTGTAGCCAGCAGCGTAGCCGCCACCCACCGCCAAGAGACCTGCCGCCGCAGCACTGCCCACTGCAGTAGCCCCGTCATCAGGCCAAGACCAGCCCCAACCACCGCCCCTTGGAGGGATCCGAAAGGAACCAGCAGCGGAGCCAAAGCCGCCAACCCTAGGTAGCCGCCGCCAGCTGCTGCCCCATTGGCCAAAAGCCAAGCCCAGGCCAACCTTCTGCCCCGCCGAGGTGTAGCTGTAGGAAACAGGGTAGGTCTGTGGTCAGAACCCACCTGCTGCTCGACCTCGCGTAGCCCCTGTTCTGCAAAGGGATTGCCCGGTTCCAGCCGCAGCACCCCTTGGTAGTCCATCTGGGCAAGACCCCAATGGCCTTGCCGTTGGTGAGCCAGGCCGCGGTAGAGATAGTAGCGGGCGTCGTTGGGAGTCTTCTGGATTAGCTCGCTGAGGAGGCGGACGGCCTTCTTGTACTCGCCTGCCTCGATCCAATGCACGGCTTGCTGCAGCTTTTTCTCATCTGCCTCCGAGCTGGAGGGAGCCTGTGGAGTCCCTTGCCCGCCAAAGCCCGCGGGGATACGCCGGGGAGGGGTCTCCTCTTGCCGCGGAGAATAGACAGCCTGGAGCTCTTGAGCCAGCTCTTCCATAGTGGCGGGGCGAAGGGCAGGGTCTTTCTCCAAACAACGCAGCACCACCTTTTCCAGCGCCTCGGGGATAGGGTGAGGCAGGGGATGGTCTCGCAGGGGACGGGGCTGCTGAAAGTTATGGACGTGGTACCAGCCCTGCAAGGTATCGGTGTCGGGCTCGAAGGGAAGCTTGCCAGTGAGTAACTCGTACAGCACCACCCCCAGGGAGTAGATGTCGGAGCGGGCATCTAGTTTTTCTCCTCGCATTTGCTCCGGGGAGGCGTAGACCATCGTGCCCAGAAAATAGCCCGTCTGCGTCAAGCGGCGAGAGGCTTCTCCCATCAGCTTGGAAATGCCGAAGTCGAGGATTTTGACCCGCTCCTTGCCGTCAGGACCCTTTTGCACGAAGATATTGCTCGGCTTGATGTCGCGGTGGATAACGCCGCGAATGGAGTGTTTGCCTAGATCTATGTGGAAGTTGTGGGCATGGTGCAAGGCTGAGCAAATTTGCAAGGCCAAGTTCACCACCCGCTCAGGAGGCAGAGGGCCCTCTTGCGCCAGCACGGCGTCCAAACCTTGGCCCGTGTAGGGCTTGGCGTTTAGGTACTCCATCACCAGGTAGGGCTGGTTTTGGTACAGGCCGTAGGAGCGTACCTGCACAATGTTGGGGTGCTCCCCCAGCAAAGCACTTACCCTTGCCTCGTCCAGGAAACGCTGCTGCAGTTGCTGGTAGTACTCCGGCCCCATGTCCGGCGGCGGCGGGCGCAGCAACTTGACAGCTACCACCTCGTGGCCAAGCTGGGTATCCACTGCCTCGAACACCTGGCCATACCCCCCCTCACTGATGGGTCGGATCAGCCGGTAGCGGTTGCCAATCAGTTGTCCAATCAGTTGCGGGTTCATGGAGGAGGAAGGCCGGTTGCGGCAGACCTGTCAGCGATTCTAGTCGGCTTGGAGCTGAGGGCGGTCGGGGAAGAGGGGATCTGGCTGCTCCTGGGCGGCTTAGGCTGCCGCTAGGATTAGAGCATGGAGCTTTCCTCCTTTTGGCGCGAGGTCACCGAGTTTGCCCTCCAGCTGACAGCCCGGGTGGGCTCTCAGCTTTTAGCTGACTTTGGCCAGGCACGCTCCATGGAGAAGGCGGATGGCAGCTTAGTAACCTCTTCAGACCAGTGGGCTGATCGGGCCTTTCAGGAGGCCATTGCCGCTGCTTATCCGGATCACGGCTACTTGAGCGAGGAGTCAAACCACATCTTCCCCGAGACAGAGTGGTGCTGGGTGGTGGATCCCCTCGATGGCACCACCAATTTTGCCCACGGGATCCCCATCTGGGGCAGCTCGCTGGCGTTGCTGCACTGGGGCCTGCCTGTGTTTGGCTGTGTCCATTTGCCACCTATCCGCCAGACTTTTTACGGCTATTGGCCCCAGTTTCCCGGGGATGCCCCAGCAGGGGCCTTCCTCACCCGCCACGACCGGCATCCTGCTTGTCCTCAACCCATCCGCCCCAGCACCGCTCCACCCGGCCCCAACCAACTGTTTAATTTTTGCTCCCGCAGCGGCCATTGGATTAGCCCAGAATTTCCCTGCAAGGCGCGCATGCTAGGGGGAGCTGCCTACAACTTGCTCTTGGTGGCTAGCGGCAGCCTTTTGGGCGCGGTGGAGCGCTCGCCTAAGATCTGGGATGTGGCGGCAGTGTGGGCTATTGCGAAAGGAGCTGGCGCAGTGTGGGAGCCTCTGGGCCCGGCTGACCCGGATCCCGGCCAGCCTTTGAGGGTGGGCAAGGACTATGGCCAGCTGACCTACCCGACGCTCTTGGTGGCTCAGGCAAAGTGGGTGCCGCTGTTTCGCGCCTTTATTTCCCTGTAAGCGGCATAAACTGCTTGCACGTTATACCAGTTGAGAAAGAAAATCCGACACAGCTCTAGGGCCAGTTGGGATTGTCCCTTCTGGATTAGCCAGCGCAGCAGCGGTTCCAGTCGCTTTTCGTTCAACCAGCCCCCCAGCGACAGCAGGCCCCAAAGGACTTGGTGCAGGGGCGTTAGCTGGATCATGAAACGCACTGCCCAGGTGGGGTGTTTTTGGTAGAAAAGGATGCCCATGCGGCCCCGCTGCCGCTCCCGCTCAATGAGCTCTGGAAGTTGCTGCAGCTCAAAGGGGGGGTGCCAGTGGTAGCCAGTGGCCTGGGGGCACTTGACCAGGCGCAAGCCCAGGCGCTTGAGCCTCACCCCCAGCTCCAGGTCTTCCCAGCCATAGAGGTGAAACCGCTCGTCGAAGGGGCCGGCAGGGGTTTCGCAGACCTGCTCTAGCCAGTGGCGGGCGATAGCCACATTGCCGGTGGCAAAAAAAGCGGCCGAGAAGTCGGTGAGCTTGAAAGGCTCGGAGCGGGGATCCTGGAAGTTGCAGGTGTTGATGACCCGCCCGTAGGTGAAGACCTTGGCTTCGTGGGGCGAGTTGGGATTGCCGGTAACCCCATGCCGCCGCAGCATCTGGGCATGGGCGGCCAGGAAGTGCTCCACCACCACTAGGTCGCTATCGATGAAGACGATGATGGATCCCTGGGCGTGGCGAAACCCCAGGTTGCGAGCTGCAGCAGGGCCGCGGTGCTCTTGGCACAAGAGTTTCAGGGGCGGCAAGGCCGGCGGCTGGCTCTGCAGCCATTCCACCGTCCCGTCGGTGGAGCCGTCGTCTACCACCACCACCTCGTAGCCGTCGTAGGGGCCGGGCTGCTGTTGCGCCAAGGCCCGCAGACACTGCTGCAAGATGGGAAGGCGGTTGTAGGTGGGAATGATGACGCTGATGTACACCGAGGATCCCTAGCGCTGCAGCCAATGTTAGCGTTTCGGAGGCTTTTTGACGGCCAGCCCAGCTATGGTTGTTCAAAAGAAGAGGGCGAAGCATTTCCTGCGGCTGCGGCAACTTGGACGCCGAACCTGGAGCCTGCGCCTGCTCGGATTCCTCATGGCTGTGCTGCTACTGCTCCTCAAAGCGTGCGGGGGAAGAGGGGGTTTCTCTTCCTTAGAAGCCCTTCCCCCTCCAACTCTGCCTTCGCCAATGGCTGCTCCTGTTTCCCAGTTCACCATTGACGTTCGTTTCCCCGACAACAGCCTCACTCCCAGCCAACAAGCCATTGTCCGCAGCGCGGCCTTGAGGTGGCAGGAGATCATCATCGAGGATCAGCCGGATCTGCCGCCTACCACCATCCGGGCCGACGAGTGCGCTGCGGGGTTTCCCAGCACCTCGCTCGATTTCCCCATCGACGATCTGCTGGTGGAGGTGCGGGCGAGAAACCTGGGCAACGAGCGGATTTTAGGGGGAGCCGCTCCCTGTTTTGTGCGGGCCTCCAATGGCCTGCCTTTCTACTCCGTTGTTGTGTTCAACAGCCAAAACCTCTCGGCTTTGGAAGAGCGGGGGGATCTGCCCATCACCGCCCTGCATGAGCTGGGCCATGCCCTTGGCTTTTTGCCCAGTGTCTGGAATCCCAAGGGGCTGACAGTGGGCTTGGTGGGGCGGGATCAGCCGACGCCGCCGGGCTATGACCCCCGCTTTATCGGCCTGCGGGCAGTTGAGGCTTTCTCTACGCTAGGAGGCAATGCCCCTTCTGTGCCGCTGGAGAACCAATTTGGGGTGGGATCCCGCGATTCCCACTGGCGGGAGAGTGTCTTGGGCCGCGAGCTGATGACCAGCCGTCTCGACCGGGGCGTGCCCAATCCCTTGAGCATCCTCACGGTGGGAGCCATGGCGGATATCGGCTATAGAGTGAACCCAGCAGCAGCCGATGGCTTTGAGCTAGGGCGCAGCCGGGTCATCTTGGAACCGCTGGAACCCTTGGAGCTGCAGGAGCTGGAGCTGGCCCTACCTCTGCGGCGCTTCGACGCTGCTGGCAGAGAGGTGGGGGATCCCTGAGCCTAAGAATGTTTACCCATAGCCAAGGTGCTCGACCTCAACAATAATGAGTGTTGGGTTGCATAACTTTCGCAATTGGCTATGGGCATTCTCAAAAAGCTGTTTGGTGGTCTTTTTTCCTTCTTTGGCATCCTCTTCGGCGGCCTAGTGGATTTTATTACCGGGCCTTTTCGCCCGGCCTCAACCCAGCCGGCAGCTTCCTCCAAGCCTGCCCCAACGGCTGCGCCTGCTAAGCCTAAGGTGGTGGTCGAGAAGCCGTTTGTGCCCAACGAGATCCCGGCTCCGCGTCCCAACCGTCGCCCCGGCCCAGCTTTGGATCCGTTCCGCGCCATGGCCCAAGAGATCCTCTCGGCGCGGGCCTAGGTTGCCCGACTTTGTGAGGAGCAGCCCGTAAGATGGAGGTGGCTCTGGATCCTAGAGACTGCTCCCTATGTCAGAGCAAGAACGGCTGAAACAGCTTGAGCTTGAACTGGAGCAGGCGACTGCGGCCGCTGCCAAGTTGCGGAGCTCGTCCCAGGACAAAGCTGCCCTTTGGGCTTGGGTTGGGACGTGGGGGCGCCCCCTGCTGCCGGTTCTGGCCATCCTGGGCTGTATCCTGCTGGTTGGGCTAGTCTTTCGGGTGTTCGTCACCCTTCTCAGGTGGGCAGTGGTGGCGGGGCTGGGCTACCTGCTCTACGCCTGGGTGGTGGCACCGCGGCTGGGCCTTTCCACCAAAGCGAAGCCGAAGCCGGAGGATCGAGATCTCGACAGCTTCTAATGCGCAGGGATCCCCGCCGAGCCTATGCCTATCTGGCGGCAGCCATCTTGGGTTGGGCCACGGCAGCCAGCGCCTTTAAGTTTGGCTTGCAACACCTTGCGCCGACGGCCTTGCTGATTCTTTCGGCGGGCAGCTCCTGCCTAATCTTGGGGATGGCTCTGGTGGTAACAGGGCGGGCGCATCTTGTTGCCCAACAAAAGGGCTCCCAGGTTGCCCTGTCGGCGTTGCAGGGGCTACTTAACCCGTTTGGCTACTACGGGGTG
The DNA here is from genome assembly GCF_047462215.1 of Synechococcus sp. O70.1. Taxonomy (NCBI): domain Bacteria; kingdom Bacillati; phylum Cyanobacteriota; class Cyanophyceae; order Synechococcales; family Synechococcaceae; genus Synechococcus; species Synechococcus sp. O70.1. The sequence continues at coordinate 38,061 of NZ_JANSIT010000003.1, forward strand.
CTCTTCCAGGCTTACGATCGCCTCTCGGCCCAGGCGGCGCTGGCTTTGAACTACACCTGGCCGCTGGTGTTGGCTCTCTTGGCGGTGCCGCTGTTGGGGGAGCGCCTGCGCGGGCGGCTACTGCTGGCCTTGGGAACAAGCCTGCTGGGGGTGGTGCTGGTGGCCACGGGGGGATCCTGGGGCACCTTGCAGGTGGAGGATCCCTGGGGAGTGGTGCTGGCAGTGGGCAGCGCCGCTATTTGGGCTCTCTACTGGCTGCTCAATGTGCGGGATGGACGGGATGCCCTCCTGAAGCTGTTCATGGGATTTCTCTTCGGCAGCGGCTACTGTCTGCTGCTGTTGCCGTTTCAGGAGCTGAGGTGGACAATGGCAGGGCTGGGCTGGGCGGCCTACATCGGCTTGGCGGAGATGGGCTTGACTTTTGTGTTCTGGTTGCGGGCGCTGGAGCTAGCGAACGAGCGGGGATCCCTGGCCAATTGGGTCTATGTAGCACCCTTCTTGTCGCTGGGGCTGATTGCGGTGCTGTTGCGGGAGCAGATCGCTCCCGGCTCCGTGCTGGGCCTAGTTCTCATCTTGGCCAGCAACCTCTGGGTCTCCTGGCGGGAAAGACCTCAGCCTGTTCTTTCCTGAGGCTGTGGCAGTGAAGCCGGTTCCTCTGTATGTGGCGGCAACGGCCCATGGGTTTGGGCATGTCACTCGCCTGGCGGCGGTGGTAAACGCTTTGCGGCGGCGGGATCCCAGTGTCCTGCCCATTTGGGTGACACCAGCCCCCCGCTGGCTCCTGGAGCGCTATGTGGAGGGGCCGTTTCTCCATCGACAGCGGGCCCTGGATGTAGGCGTGGTGCAGCCCGATGGTCTGCAGGCAGATCTGCCGGCTACACTAGCTGCCCTCAAGACGTTCAAAGCCGGGGCTGAGGCACTGATTCAGGAAGAAGCGGAGTTCATTCGCGCCCAGGGGATACCCTTGGTGTTGGCGGACGTGCCGCCGCTGGCTGCAGCAATTGCCCAGGCCGCCAGGATCCCCTGCTGGATGGCGAGCAACTTCGGCTGGGACTTTATCTATCAAGAGTATGGCCCCCAGTTCCAGCCTTTCGTGGTCTGGATCCGCGAGCTGTACGGGCGGTGCCAGCGGCTGTTTCGCCTGCCCTTTGCCGAGCCCATGGGCGCCTTTCCCTGCCAAGAGGCAGTGGGGCTGACGGGGTCGGATCCGCGCTACTTGGCAGAGGAGGTGGCCCAGCGCCTGGGGCTAGAGCGAGAGCGACCCACGGTTTTGTTGACCTTTGGCGGGCTGGGGCTGCAGGGCTTGCCCTACGGGCGGCTGGAGGATTTTCCCGACTGGCAGTTTCTCACCTTTGACCAGCAGGCTCCTGCCTTGCCCAACCTGCGAGTCCTAGACGGTCAAGTGTGGCGGCCAGTGGATGTGATGCCCCTCTGCCGCTGGGTGGTGTCCAAGCCGGGCTATGGCACTTTGGCAGAGGCGCTGCGCTGTGGCACGCCCATGGCCTGTGTCAACCGCCTTGGGTTTGCCGAGTCGCCCCTATTGGTGGAGGGATTGCGGCGCTACGGCTGGCATCGCATCCTCTCTGCCGAGGAGCTTTTCGAGGGATCCTGGGACTTCTTGCGGGATCCCCCTCACCCTCCCCAGGCGCCGGAGGAGCTGGATCGCGGGGGCAATGAGGCCATTGCCGGCGCTATTGCGGCCTTCCTGGGGCAGTAGCATAAGAAGCAGCTTCCTAGGAGCGGATCCCATGGCTGGCAGCACGACTGAGTCTTTGCGGCAACTCTACGAGGAACTGCCCTATCCCAACGTACCTCTCGAGGCGTCGGGCCGCAACGCCATCGACAGCCTGTACCGCCTAAGCTGGACGACGGCCCAATACGCCCGTAGCCGCACTATCCTGCCCAGCGAGGGGATCACCATCCTCAATGTCGGCTGTGGCTCTGGCTGGGAGACCTTGCTCTTGGCGGAGGCCAATCCAGGGGCGCGGCTGGTGGCCTGTGATCTGGCGCCAGAGTCAGTGCGAGCAGCCGAGCGGCGCCTGCGCTACCACGGGTTCGGGGAGGTGGAGCTCTACGCCCTAGACTTGTTGGAGGTCGAACGGCTCGGGTTGCAGTTTGACTTTATCAGCCTTAACGATGTGCTCTATTTGCTGGACGACCCGGTGGCTGGGCTAAAGGCCCTCAAGCGAGTGCTCAAGCCAAACGGGATCCTGCGGGCCAACCTACACCACGCCTACCAGCGGGAGGTGATCTTCCGCATGCAGGAGGCGTTCCAGCTGCTGGGCCTGTTTGAGCTGCCCACCCCCGAAGCCTGCCGGCGGGTGCGGGAGTTTATGGCCAGCCTGGCCTCCGACGAGCTGCGGGCTGCCCTGCACTGGGATCCCAAGATCTACAGCGACGACGGCAACATCCGGGCCAACTACCTCTTGCCCGGCGACAAGGGATTTCTGATCCCAGACCTGATGCGCATGCTCCAAGAGGCAGAGCTGGGCTTGGTTTGCCTTGTGGACTACGCTGACTGGGATCCAGCGCTGCTGTTCAAAGACAGAGCCATGCCGGCTTGGCTAGAGGCGGAGCTGGACAAGCTCTCTCCCGCCGAGCAAAACCACCTCTACGAGCTGATCTGCCCCAACCACCGCCTCATCGACTTTTGGGCGGAGCACCCTGGCTCTTCCCTGGTCTTGCCCTGGAGTGATGAAGACTGGCTGAGAGGCAGGGTACAGCTCAACCCCATCTTGGCGGACAACGCTGAATTTCGCCACAACTTCGCCCAGGCCCACGAAAAAAAGCAGGAGTTGGCTATGAATTGGCCAGGGGCTAGCCGCGGGCGCCTAACCATTCCCGGGGCCCAGATGGCCTGGCTGGGATCTCTGTTGCAGGGGCCAACAGCGGTGGCCAGCCTCATCGAGCAAGCAGCCCAAGCCCATCGAATAGACCAGGAAGCGGCTCAGGAGCAGGTGCTCACCTACCTAGCAGGGCTGGAGTCGTTTCTGTTTGTGATGTTGGATCCCACCCCTTCCCAAGAGAAGAGGGTTCTCCTCTAGTCCTTGATTCACCGGACAATTGGCCATTTTGTGGCACAACTAACCTTCTGCCTTGACGTAGATGGGCTGAGCTAGTAGGCTAGCCGGTAATCTTCTTGAGTAGGCGTTTTGCCTAGGCTAAAGTTGGCTCCGTCTTTAGCCTGTGTGCCTTATGTGGGCAAGGAGCAACTACCTGCAGCTCGCGGGGAAGTCACGCCTGTGGAGATCCCTCTGGCAGGGTGGTAGGGGTGCCACTAGCCATGGGTCGCTGAAGCAGGAAGAAAGCCTCAACCCCAAGCGAAAGTCTGATTTTGCCCGGGGTTGTATAAGTCTTTCAGAGCGGATTTCAGAGCGGAACGCTAGACCCCGCTGCCAAGCGGCTGCCGGCAGGCTAGGCCCAGGGATCGTCGTCGAAGGGGCTCTCCTGCCAATAGCCACCTGGCTGGGTTGGAGGAGACTGCTGAGGTGGGGGCGGTGGGTAGCCAATTGGAGGGGAAGGCGGCGGTGTGGGGATAGGAGTTGGCTTTTCCATATCCTCAAGCCGCGGCAGGTTAGCGGGTTTGGGCTCGACCCCGAGGCTTTTCAGCTTGGCCTGGGCCTCTTGGATCTGGGCGTTTAGCTCTTCCAAGTAGGCGCGGTAGTGGTTGACGGCCTCTAGGTATTGCTGAGCTTTGCGCTCGTTGTCTTTGATCACCGCTTCCAGCTCTTTGTTGCGGACGGTGTAGTCGGCCTCCTGGTTGGTAAGGTTTTCAATGGCCTGGTTGAGCACAGCTCGACGGCGCTCCAGTTGGGCAACAATTTCCGAGAGCTGTCGTTCCCGTTCGCTGAGGCTGCGCTCGCGGTTTTGGGTTTGCTCCAGTTGAAAGGCAACTTGGCTGAGTTGTTCGCGCAGGTGCATCACCTGGGGCTCGATCTCGTTGCGCTCCTGCTGCAACTCAAAGACCCGCGCCTCCAAGTTCTCTTTTTCCTGCTGCAGCACTTCTCGCTCGTTCAAGAGGCGGGTATAGAGCTGGTTGAGGAAGTCCACTTCCATCACCACCTGGCTGAGCTGGGTGGCATATTCCCCCACCAAGGCCAACTCCCGGGCCAGGTTTTGGGTTTCGCTGGTGGCTTGGTCAGTGAAAAAGGGAGGAAGCTGGGTGGTTTCTCGGAGGCGTTGGGCAAATTGCCTGAAGCGGAAGGAAAAGTTGCTCGCCATGGCCGGTGCAATAGCCTCGAAGTCGGGAGAATGCCGATGGTCTGGATCCCATCCAATCTAACATCGAGCTGCAGCCTCTTCGGGGCAGAAACCTGCCCTCAAAACTCGGCTAAAGAAAAGCTGGGCTTTAGGGTGTGGCTGTCGTGGCCGAGGAAGCTGGCCCTGGGGATTTGGGCTCCAGACCGGTTTCCACCCCTGCCTTATGGTTGGGTTGGGACCCTGGCCAAACGGCGCAGCAGCCGCTGCAGCAAAAGGTTATGGCGATTGCCGAAGCTGGAAAAGCGGCTTTCAATCTCTTCAGCAGGGATGGGGTCGATCTGGGCCAGCTCCAGATCGCTCAAGAAAAGAACCCGCGCCACAGCAAGAGGGATCTGCAAAAACACATTGGCTCCCCAAAAGCCAAAGGCGGCAATGACTAGACCCGCTAGCCGACTGCCATCGCCGGGAGTAAGGGGGGCAAAGAGAGGTGCCAAGTCGTAAAGACGCTCGAGAACCTCTAGCAGTAGGAACGCCGCCAACACCGTCAAGATCTTGTGTTCCGGGCTCACAAAAGCAGCCAGGATGCGGCGCTGGTCAGGGGAGAGCTCCTCCGGAGGAAAGGCGACCACCCACAGGCTGAAGACATTGAAGGGCTTGCGCCACTGCATGGCTAAAACCGGCCCAATGCCTGCCACCGCCACTGCGGCCTGCTCCACGCCCACCGGCAGGAGGGGATCCCCCATAGCCAACCCAACAATAGTTAGCCCCATCCACAGGGGGAAAAGGAGGATCCCCGCAGCGTGGATCCAGAGGAAAGGTTCCTGCCAGTGGCTGCGCATGGGAAGTCCCCGGGACACCCAAGAGAGCTAGCGGCGGGACTTGTCCACCACTTCCAATTCTGTGAGGCGGAAGGTTACCAACTTATCCCAGTTGCCGCCTTCAAAAAGGACGGCAGCGTGGTCGTCGGTAACCCGCTGCACCTGGCCCTCAAAGAGGTAGTAGGTATCGTTGGGGTTGATGACCCGCACGGCAACGCCAGGGTAAATCGGAGGAAGCTCCTGGAGAAGGGAGGAAGGTGCAGTCATGACCGGTGTTTACGATTCCTCGCGGGCAAAAAGCCCTACCCTATTATAGGGGTATAGGGAAGACCCTCTTTGGCCCCTCCGTTCCTGGCCAAGCTAACCCCAAGCCATGCCTGCCGACCCAGTTTCCCAAACTTGGCACGTTTTGGTGATCGACGACGAGCAGGGAAGGCGAGCCTTGGCCCTCAGTGCCGCCACCTGAGATCCCAGCAACGCCATTGTCATTCATTCGGCGGCTGTTTCTCGTCAACACGCCCTGCTCTTGCGGCTACCGCAAAAGGACGGGCAGTACACCTACCGCTTGCTGGATGGGAATATCGAGGGCAAGCGCAGCACGAACGGCCTCTCGGTCAACGGGCAGAGATGTTTGAGCTGGGATCTCAAAGACGGGGATCAAATTCTGTTGGGAGAGCAGGTGCGGCTGCAATACTACGTTTGCCGCTCTTCTGAGGCCGACTTGCAGCAGTACCTCCAGGAGGTAAGCTTCCGCAGCCTCAAGACCCCAGTCCTGGATCGGCGGGCAACCACGCTGCAGCGGTTCGAACCGTCCCCAGTCCAAGTAGCACCGCCGGCGCAGGCAGCGGCCAAGGTTGCAGAAGGGGGGCCGAGCTGGCGCAATCCTATCCGGCTGCTGGTGCAGGCCATCTGGCGGCGCCTATGGGCGGAGCGGCAACCGTTCCATTAACTCTCAGGAATACCCAGCCGTTCCGAGGCTGGAGGGACAGGCTCTAGGGTGCCCTCAGCCCCTTGGCGATCTTGCTCTGTAACCTCGGCTTGGAGTTCTAGGAGAGAGGAAGGGGCCTCTGGAGCTGCCGTGGTGGCTGCTGTTGCTTCTCCACCCCCCAGCACTCCCCGCAGCCAGAGGGGGGCAACGAAGGTGGTGGCAATCACCATGACAATGATGCTGACGTCGAGGGCGTCGGAAAGAACACCGCTGGCCGATCCCACGCCGGCAAACACCAGGCCCACCTCACCGCGGGGAATCATGCCCACGCCGACAGCGTAACGGCTGAGGCCCGGCTTGCCAAACGCCCCCAGGCCAGCGGCCAGCTTGCCGAAAATGGCAACACTAACCAAGAAGGCGGCAATGATCAACCCTTCCCGGTTGGCAGGGAGGGTGGGGTTAAGGACGGCGAGGTTGGTTTTGGCCCCAACACAGACGAAGAAGATGGGCACCAGCAGGTCGGAAACGGGCTTGATCTGTTCTCCTAGCTCTTGGCGCTTGTCCGTTTCCCCCAAAATCAAGCCAGCGGCAAAGGCGCCCAGAATCGCCTCCAGGTGGATGGCCTGCCCCACGTAGGCCAACAGGAAAGCCAACACCAGAGCCGGCAGAAGGGGGTTGCCGCGGGTCTTCAGGTGGCTGAGGAGAGCCACAAAGTAGGGGCTGAGGAGTCGCCCCAAGACAATAGAGCCGACCAGAAAGACGACAGCGCTGACAAGGATGAAGCCCACATCGGCGACATCAACCTCGCCGGTTTTGGCCAAGCTCGCCACCACGGCCAAGATGATAATGCCCAACACGTCGTCCAGCACGGCGGCGCCAAGGATCACCTGGCCTTCGGGGGAGGTGAGCTTTTGCAGCTCGGCCAAGACGCGGGCGGTAATGCCAATGCTGGTTGCCGTCAGAGCTGCCCCCGCAAAGATGGCGGGGATGACGGGCACATGAAAAAGGTAGAGCAGGCCCAGTGTTCCCGCCGCGAAGGGGACAGCAACCCCAATAACGGCTACAGCCGCCGCCTGCGGGCCAACCCGCAACAGTTCCCCCAGATCGGACTCGAGGCCAATTTCAAAGAGGAGGATAATGACCCCGATTTCCGAGAGGACCTCGATGATCTCAGCCTGGGAGGCAAACACCGGCACCAGGGATCCCTCGTCAAGGCCAGCGGTGGCCTGTAAAAGTTGCATAAGAGCCGAGGCATGGGCCAAAGCAGGCAACGTCTCAGCAGAAGGCGGCCCCTCGGGAAAAACCAGCAGCCCCAGGGCAGAACCGCCCACCAGGACACCCCCCACTAGCTCGCCCAGTACGGGAGGAAAGCCGAAGCGGACGGCTATTTCCCCGGCAATGCGGCTGACCAGGTAGATAACCACCAGTGCCAGCAGCACCGCCACCAAGATCACAGGGGCGAGGTTGTCTCCCCCTGGCGGCTCAACGGAAGCAGCGGCTTCGACAGCTAGCAACACCGGATCCAAGACCCTCCCATGGACAGCTTTCCATCTAGGCTGGCCTCCGCAGAGCAGCATCTCTAGAGTCGCTCTGCCAGGAGACTGTTCCAAAGGCTAACCTCCTGCGTAGCCTGCTGGCAATGCCTAGGGGGCACGAATAGCGCCGGCTAACTGACGATGGGCGGAGGCCATCATCCACCGCTCCCCAGCTGGATCCCAGCCCAGGGGAACAAGGCGGCGCCGTGCAAGTGGCACAATGGGGAAGTCCCCCCTTGCCGGGTTTTCCGACAGGCCCTCTCTTGAATATGCGGCAGCTCCGTCTTCTCCTGCTGGTTGCCTGTTTCCTGTTAACGGGTTGGCTGTCTCCGCCTGCCCATGCTCTTCTCAACGACGACCGCTACGACGGCAACATCTTTGCCCTCTACGGCTCCAATGGGGGCATGGTTCCGCCGCGCGTCTCCCTAAAGCAGGCGAAGGAACAAGGGATCCCGGCCCTTCTTGTCTACTACATCGACGACAGCAGCGATTGCAAACGGTACGCGGCAACTCTCTCCAGCTTGCAGGTTCGCTATGGCCGGGCAGTCTATTTCATTCCTTACTCAGTGGATTCTCTTTTGCCAGGCGATGAGCGCGGCCAGTACTATAGCGGCCGAGTTCCCCAAACCCTTCTTTTTGACTCCCAGGGCAAGCTTGTCTACCACTCCATCGGCAACCGCCCCATCACGGAAGTGGAGAACGCCATTCGGGCTCTTTTCCAGCTGGATCCCCTTCCCCCGGGGGTGATCCAAGCCAAGCCCTTCAACGAAATTCAGACCGGATTTTTCACTCCAGCCAAGACCCAGCCGTGACAGCTCCTCCCGATTCCCCGGATCCGCTTGAGGCTCTGCAAGCAAGGCTTGAGATCTTACAGGCACGGCTAGCCGACCTGCGCCAGCTGGAGCGCCTGTCGCAGCTTTCCCCTGACCAATGGGCTGAGCTCCAGACGGAAGTCAGCCAGCTAGAAGAACGGCTGCAAGCCTATCTGCTGGAAGTGTTTCTCCCTGCAACCTTTTGGCAGGTGGTGCGCTTTGGCGGCCTGGGCCTGCTCCTTGGCATTGCCCTGCAGCGCTGGGTGCTGGGCTAGCTTGCTCTTCCCTCCGCAGCTACTGCAGATCCCGCTCTTGGGAGTGCCAGCAACGGCTAAGAGGCCAGTACAGAGCCGGTGCCCACAAACTACTTAAAATGGCCGAGGTAAGGACATTGCGTTGATGGTTCCACCAGATGCTCTCTAGGGAGCGGGGGCCGGCGCTGCCAAGGCTTCCTAGCGGGGAACTTGCCATGCCTGCCGGGGCAAAGGCCGTCAGCCACATCCATTGCAATGCCATCAGCGTTTCGGCAATCACCACCATGCCAAAGACAATCAAAGCTATGGAGATAAAGTCCTCGTGCACATAGCGCTGTTTCTGCAACCTGGCTGCGAGGATCCCGACCACGGCTAACCCCAGAGCATGGGTAGGATAGGGGTTGGTGAGGGCGTCCTGCAGAAACCCCAGGGTGATCCCGGCAACAGCCCCCTGCCAAGCTTTTCGCCGCACACTCCAGCACACCACCCAAATCAAAGGCCAATCGGGGGTCAAGCCCGCCAGCTCCAAGCCCGGCCCCCGCCACCACGGAGCCACCGCTGCTAACAGCCCTGACAGGACGGTAACCAGCCAGTTGAGGTGAAGTTTAAGAGGGGGAAGCCGCAGGTTGAGCATAGGGGTAGACCAAGGCCCATTCTAGAAACCCTAGCGGCGCCGACAGTTCAACAGTGGCCTGGGGAGCAGGGCTAGCATCTAAGTTAATTGCCCGAACTGTTCCCACGACAATCCCGGCGGGGTAGAGGCTGCTCAGCCCCGAGGTGACCACCACATCGCCCACCTCTACCTGAGGATTTTTATCAAAAAAGTCCAGAATAGCTTCCTGGCTGCCAGTGCCCCGCAAGATACCCATCTGCCGGCTGCGGCTCAGCGTCACCCCCACTCGACTGGTGGGATCGCTAATGAGCAGCACGCGACTGCTGTTGGGGGTTACTGCCTCAACCCGACCAATCAATCCTCCCGGCGCCACCACCACATCCCCTACCTTGATCCCTTGCCGGCTGCCGCGGTCAAGGGTAAGCTGCTGCCACCAGTGATCGGCACTGCGGCCCACTACGGCTGCCGGGATCTTCACCTGGGGCCCTTGCTCGGCAAGCTGCAGCAGCCGCCTTAGCTCGCGGTTTTGGTGCTGCAACTCGGCTACTAGGGCCTGTAGCTCACGGGTAGCGGCCTGCCGGAGCACCTCCTCGGGATTCACGACTGGACGGAGTGGGGCCGTGAGCCGAGTGTACGCCTCTACCAGCAGGGATCCCTTCGTTTGGCGCAGGCTTAGGGCGGCCCCTAGGGCCAAAGTAGCTAGGAGCAGCCCCCCAACCTTGCGCCTCCATTGGCGTAGCCGACTCAAGCACTACTCCTCTTAACCACTCCCACCCAAAATGGAGAGCTGCAAACCCTGCTAGGCCTTGAAGCTGGCACTCAACACCCGACCCAGGGTTTTGAAATCCTCCAAAACTTTCCCCGTGCCGAGCACCACGCAACTGAGGGGATCGGGGGCAATGTGAACCATGATCCCAGTTTCATGGCTAATCAGAGCGTCCAGGCCCTTGAGCAGGGCTCCGCCTCCTGCCAACATGATGCCACGGTCAATGATGTCAGCAGCAAGCTCCGGCGGCGTGCGCTCCAGGGTACGCTTGATGGCCTCCACAATCACTGAGAGAGGCTCGGCCATGCTCTCGCGGATCTCGGTGCTTTTGACCGTCACGGTACGAGGCAGGCCCGAGAGGAGGTGCAGCCCCCGCACTTCCATGCTCAGCTCTTCCTGAGTAGGGTAGGCAGAGCCAATTTGAATTTTGATCTCTTCGGCGGTGCGCTCTCCAATGGTAAGATTGTGGGCTTTTTTCATGTACTGGATGATGGCTTCGCTCAGCTCATCTCCTGCCACCCGCACCGATTCGCTCAGCACGATCCCTTGCAGGCTGAGGACAGCCACCTCAGTAGTGCCGCCGCCAATGTCGACAATCATGTTCCCTACGGGCTCCTGCACCGGTAGGCCAGCCCCAATTGCCGCTGCTACCGGCTCATCCACCAGGTACACTTCCCGCGACCCCGCCTGCAGGGCTGCCTCCATCACCGCCCGCCGCTCCACACCGGTCACCCCACTGGGGATGCCAATGACAATGCGCGGCGCAATCAGGTAATGACCTCCGTGTACCCGCTGGATGAAGTGCTTGAGCATCATCTCTGCCGTGTCAAAGTCGGCAATCACGCCATCCCGCAGAGGGCGCACGGCAACAATGTTGCTGGGGGTACGGCCCAGCATCTTTTTGGCCTCTTCCCCTACCGCCAGAAGTTGCTTGGTGTTTTGGTCGATGGCCACTACAGAAGGCTCTTGCAGGACAATGCCGCGCCCGGCCACGTAGACCAGCGTGTTGGCCGTGCCCAAGTCAATGCCCATGTCACGGGAAAAGCGGCTAAATAGCCCCAGCACGGTAGGTTGCTCCAGTTTTTTGTAAAGAGGCAGCAAGTCTTGCTACCTACTATAGTTCAACCTTGGGAGAGAGTGGAAAAGCAAAAGGGGGGCTAGGGTTGCCATGGAGATTGCCGCGGCTTTGTTCAGCTTGGCCACCCCCAACTTACCTCGCTTGCTGCGCTTTTACCAAGCCCTTCTGGGGATCCCGCCCCAGGTTCGGGTTCCTCCCCAGGGAGAGCCGGTGTATGGGGAGTTTCGGCTGCCGGGACTGCGACTGGGCCTCTACCACAGCCGTGAGCCAGAGTTGGCAGTCCCAGGAAGGGCAGCCAGCCTCTGCCTGCAGGTGCGGGATCTAGCTGGATACTTGGGATCCCTAGCGGCGGTGTTAGCCGAGTACCAAATCTCCCCTTCCCCTCTGCGCCAGGCCTTTCACGGCCAAGAGGTGGAGCTGCGGGATCCCGATGGCAATCGCATCGTCCTGCACCAGCCTTCGGCCCCTTTCTGGGAGGCAATGGCCCTAGGCCCGATCCCTCAAGAAGAGTCCTGGAGCTAACTGCACCTGGAACTGCCGCACTGCCAGGGGCAGGGTTTGAGGTGCAAAAAATAGCCCCCTCCTTACAGAGGAGAGGGGAGCGATGAGAAGCTGGGCAAGCGATCCCTAGACCATAGCGGTCTTCTTCACCTGAGCCGACAGAGCGCCGGAGGCGTACTTAGCCGCCATCTCATCTAAGGTAACGACAGGAATTTTGGTGCCGTGACCGGCGCAGCCAAAGGCAATGTAGCGCTCGGCGCACACCTTTTGCATTTCCTTGATGGAAGGCTTGAGGAAAGAGCGGGGATCAAAGTCTTTCGGGTTCTCGGCCAGCGCGCGGCGCACGGCAGCCGTAATCGCTAGGCGGTTGTCCGTGTCGATGTTAATTTTGCGCACCCCATTTTTGATGGCCCGCTGGATTTCTTCAATGGGCACACCGTAGGTTTCGGGGATAGAGCCGCCGTACTGGTTGATGATGTCAATGAGCTCTTTAGGCACCGAGGAGGAGCCATGCATCACCAAGTGAGTGTTGGGCAGACGGCGGTGGATCTCCGCAATGCGATCGATGTCCAGGATGTCCCCTGTAGGCCGGCGGGAGAACTTGTAAGCGCCGTGGCTGGTGCCGATGGCTACGGCCAGCGCATCCACCTGGGTTTGCTCCACAAAGTCCACCGCCTGATCCGGGTCGGTAAGCAGTTGGTCGCGGCTAAGAGCCCCTTCGGCGCCGTGGCCGTCTTCCGCCTCGCCGCGGCCCGTCTCTAGTGACCCCAGGCAGCCCAGTTCCCCTTCCACCGTCACGCCAACCGCGTGGGCCACCTTCACCACCTCAGCAGTAACGGCTACGTTGTACTCATAGCTGGCCGGGGTTTTGGCATCTTCTTTGAGGGAGCCATCCATCATGACGCTGGTGAAGCCATTGCGGATGGCAGAGTAGCAGGTGGCGGGGCTGTTGCCATGGTCTTGGTGCATGGCCACGGGGATGTGGGGATAGGTTTCCACCGCCGCCAGGATCAGGTGGCGCAAAAAGTGTTCGCCCGCATACTTGCGCGCCCCTCGAGAGGCTTGCAGGATGACTGGACTGTTGGTTTCATGGGCAGCCTGCATGATTGCTTGGATCTGCTCCATGTTGTTGACGTTGAAAGCTGGAATGCCGTAGTCATGTTCGGCGGCATGATCCAGCAGGATGCGCATGGGAACAAGAGCCATCGCTTACCTCCTGAGGTGCTGACTCGATGCGTTTGAGATTTGCTTACTGTTAATCCTAAGGTATCTTTTACGTTTTGCGGGACAAGATCCCGGGATTTGGGGATCTCGCTGAACAATCCCTGCCACTGTTGGCTGCAATGCCCACGCTTAGGCGCACCAGGCGGCCTGAGAGCCCCAGATACACTGGAGGAGTATTGCTTGACATTTTGCTTGCGTTCGCTTGTGCGGAGGCGTGAGAAAGTGGACTTCAAGCCATGGCGGGTCTTGGGTGCCAAGCAAGGCAGGAAACTCGCCGGTCGAGATCCAAATCGCAGAAAACGGCGTTTGGCTTTGGGGGTAGGCTGGGCCCTCACCTGCTGGTCAGTGGGCCTTTCGGCAGTAGCTTGGGGGATCCCTGGGCAAGCGCCAAGTCAGGTGGCTAGCTGGGTAAAAGACAACCCGGTGCTGCGGCCCCGTCCAGGCGAGACGTTAAACATCCATCGGGTGGAGCCGGATGGATCCCGGTTTACTTTCTTGGCCTCAGTCGCCCCACCAGGCCGGATCATCAACCCCCTGGATCGGGAGACGATCCGCTCGGAACGGATGACCTTTTTTCGCCCACAAGGGCTGACGGCAGAGGATCTCTTTCGAGCTATTCGCGAGGTCTATGGCCCGGAGATCGCCGCCGATTTGGATCAGGCAGTGGAGGTCATCCGCTACCCGGCCCCTGCGGCCCTGGCTGGCAATCCCGGCTATAGCCTTGCCTTGGCCACGCAAGGCGTGGTGCTGCGGGGAAAGCAATTGGTGTATTGGCTAGAGCTGACGCAAAACCCCGATGGCCGCGTGCAGCAAGGGCAAGTGTGGGTGTTCCAAGAAGAATGGCTGCCTAAGGTAGAAGAGGAGCTGAGGCAGCGCTTCCCCTTGCAAGTCAAGGCCCGCTGAAGGGAGCGGCGGTGGTCTGGCTGGTTGGCCTTACGTTGTTTGCCAGCGCTTTCTGCCTCTTCTGGGGGCAGTTGTTGGTGGGCAAGTTGCTGCTGCCGCTGTGGGGAGGATCCCCCCTGGTGTGGAATACCTGCCTGGCCTTTTTCCAGCTTGTCCTGCTATTGGGCTACCTGTGGGCGGATTGGCTGGGGCGGGGCCGCCATCCCGAGCTGGGCGTACTGATCCACGGGATCCTCATGCTGGCGGGGCTTAAGTTCTTGCCTTTTGAGTTCAGGAGCCACCCGCAGCCGGAGGAGGCCTTTCCTCCCCTAGCCCTCTTGGCCAACTTGGCAGTCGGAGCAGGGGTGCCGCTATTGCTCCTCTCGGGAACGTCGCCACTGCTGCAACGGGGGCTGGGCAAGAGTAAGAGGGATCCCTACGGACTCTATGGAGCCAGCAATGCCGGCAGCTTGGCGGGACTGCTGGGTTATCCACTGCTCTTGGAGCCGCGGCTGTCTTTGGCTGAGCAAACCCATCTCTGGAGGGGAGCCTATGCGTTGGTGGCCGGACTGGTGCTCCTAGGCGGGGTGGGGCTGCTGCTAAAAAGACAGGGGACAGATCCCTCTGCCCTAGGGGAGCCAGTCGCAATCGGCAGAGCGGAGCCTAGCTTCTGGGGGAAGGGCTGGCGCTGGGCTGGCTGGGCCTTCTTACCGGCGGGTTTGGTGGTGGCAGTCACCACCCTCCTGACCACCGATGTGGCGGCGGTGCCCTTGCTGTGGGCCATCCCCCTGGGCATTTACCTAGTGACCTTTATGCTGGCCTTCGGCGGCATCCATCCCAACGAGTTGGCTTTGGGGACGACAGCTTTGCTGGCCTGCGGGGCGATAGGGGCGCAGGTCGTGGGCTGGGTGAGGCCTTGGTTTGCGGTGTTGCCTCTACATCTAGGGGCTTTTGGCTTGGTGAGCTGGGCCTGCCACAGCCAGTTGGTTCGCTGTCGTCCGCCAGCCGAGCAGTTGACCCGGTTTTACCTGTGGCTGGCTTTGGGAGGGAGCTTGGGGGGCCTGTTTGCTGCTTTGCTAGCACCCCAGGTGTTTGAGGCGGTGCTGGAGTATCCACTCCTCCTGAGCCTGGCGCTGGCAGCCTTGGCGCCCCAGGGAGGACGGTTGGGCCTAGGGCTGGGGTTGGGGTTGCTCCTGCCCCTTTTGCTGGTGCACTTTCGTTTCCAGGCGCTCTTTCACCTTGGAGCAGTCGTAGGGCTGGGCTTGGGCTGGGCGGTGCTGGCCCTAGGGGGAGAAGGCAGGAGGGGATGGCCGCGCCGCCTAGGGGTGACCATGGGCTTGGTTTTGCTGCTGGGACAGCTCTGGCTGCCACCGGGGCTGCAGGTGGTAGCCAGCGAGCGCAGTGTCTTCGGCCTCCATCGCCTTGTGGAGTACCGCAACGAGGCGGGATCCTTCCGCAGCCTCCTGCACGGCACCACGCTGCACGGCAGCCAAAACCTGGATCCCCAGAAAGCCCTGGAGCCGCTCACCTATTTTTCCCGCCCAGGGCCGGTGGGCCAGGCGCTCCGGCGGTGGCGGGCGCAGCTAGGCCCTTCTCCGGCTCAGGTTGCGGTGTTGGGGCTGGGGATCGGCACCTTGGCCGCCTACGCCGAGCCGGGGGATGAGTGGACCTTTTTCGAGCTGGATCCCACCGTGGCCAACTGGGCAGGCCGCTACTTTGCTTACCTCGACTGGGCCAGCCAGCGGGCGCGGGTGCGGGTGATTCTGGGCGATGCCCGCCTCCGCCTGCAAGGGATCCCCGATGGCAGCTATGACCTACTGGTGATGGATGCCTTTAGCTCTGACGCTGTGCCCCTGCATCTGCTCACCCAGGAGGCCCTGACCCTCTACCTCAGCAAGCTCAAGCCCCAGGGCTGGCTACTTTTTAACATCACCCACCGCCACCTCAACTTGGCGCCAGTGTTGGCCGCCTTGGCCAGAGAATTGCAGCTTTCCGCCTGGCATCAAGCCCAGGAAGATCTCACCGCTGCCCAGCGCCAGGCGGGGCTGGCCCCTTCCCATTGGGTGCTGATGGCCAGAGGTTCCCTTGCTTTGCAGAGTTCCGACGGGGATCCCTGGCAGCCCCTTCTGCCCCAAGCCGGGGATCCCCTCTGGCGGGACGATTTTTCCAACCTGCTGCAGGTGCTCCGCTGGTCCTAGAGCTCTTGGCCTGGGCGGAAAGTGGGGAGTGACAACAGAGCAGAGTTAGTATGAGTTATGATTGTTTGCAAAATAACTGATATCTACCCGAGAGCACGGCTTATGTCTTCCTCAACTGGGCAAGCCCCCACCGCCAATTCTCAAACCGTCCTGGCCGCGGCCTCTGCACCTTGCTTCGTGGCCATTGGTGGCAGCCTGCGGCCCAACTCCCTGACCTATCGGGCCCTGGAGGTAGTGCGGCGCGAGTTCGAGAAGCTGGGGATACCGCTGCACCTTCTTGATTTGCGGCAGATGAAGTTGCCCTTTGCCGATGGTTCGGAATCCTACCCCGACTATCCCGATGTGGAGGTTTTGCGGGCAACGATGAAGCAGGCCGATGGGATCATTCTGGCCAGCCCGGAGTACCACGGCAGCATCAGCGGCAGCCTGAAGAATGCTTTGGATCTGCTGAGCTTTGAGCACTTGGAGAGCAAGGTCTTTGGGCTCATCAGTGTCTTGGGCGGCGAGAGCAACAGCGACACCCTTAACCAAATGCGCCTGATTGTGCGGTGGCTGCACGGTTGGGCGATCCCAGAGCAAATTGCCATCGGGCGGGCTTGGAGTGCCTTCGATGAGCAGGGCAACCTCAGGGACGAAAACCTGCGGCAGCGCTTCCAGCGCTTTGTGCAAAGTCTGGTAACCAATACGTCCAAATTGCGCGGGATCCCTCTCGTAACCAGGCAGTGAGGACTGCAAGTTAGCTCTATTGACGGCACAATACCCTGCAGGGGCATCTCCAACTGCCTTGGAAATGTTGGCTTCCAAGAAACAGCAGGGTTAAGGTGAGCCAAGAGGTGGCTGGGCCTGCTTTCCCTCAAACCTGCCCAGCCAATGCTTGAACTATGGTTCAGTCTGTTTCTCCTCACTCTAGTGGAGCGGGGGCAGTCTCTCCGCTAGTGGCCCTACAGGCAACCTTGCAGCAGATGCGGGAGCAGACCGACGCTAAGGCCCTGATTCAGCTCACGCTGGAGTATATCAAGGCAGTGTTTGGGGCGCCGCTAATTTGGCTAGCCCTCTACGACCATGCCAATCACCAGTTGGTGGGCCAAGGTGGCGTGACCCTGCGAGAGGAGGATCGACCTCTCTTGCAAGCTGCGTATCCCCTACAGCCGGGGGAGATCCTCGAGCAGGTGGTGTTCGAGCAGCGGCCCATCAGCGTGCCCGACCTTTCCCAGGAGCCGCGCATGGGCCTTTGGCAGCGAGAAGCCAAGCGACTGGGCGGGATCCAAGGCTGCTTCATCTACCCCTTCTCTACGGTAGGGCGGCGGCGCTGCCTGGGGATCCTGATGCTGGGATCCCAACTGTGGGGCGCTACTACCCACGAGGAGGAAAAGGCGCTCCTGGGGATTTTGCTGGGGCAGTTGGCAGCCTCTTTGCAGAAGCTGGAAGATGCCTGGAAACGGCAGGCCGAAAAGCGCTTTGAAGAGTCGCTCCTGAGATTGGGGGCGGCGATGTGCCAGGCGGGATCCTTGCAAGAACGGGTTAGCCTGGTTACCCAGGAGCTGCAGTCCTGCTTGGGCGCCGTTCACATCCAGGTGTACTGGCACAAGCCCAGGGAGGGACGGTTTGTTCCCCATGAAAGCGCCGCTAGGCCTACTCCTGCCCCCACTGCCAGAGGAACCAAAGCCGGGGTAATCCCGATGGAAGAGGGCAGCCTTGCGCTCCGGGAATTGGGAAACCTGTACTCCTCTCTTGCGGCAGGCCAGGTGGTGGTGGGCGACCTGAGGACAGCGCGCTCCGAGGTTCCCCTCAAGTTGATGCAGCAATGGCGAGCGCAGTCGGCTTTGGCCGCCCCGATCCGGCTGCAGCAGGAGCTGCTGGGGTTTATCTGGGTGCAGTCGGAGGTGCCCCGCACCTGGCAAGCTGCCGAGCGCCAGTTGGTGGCCGCTGCCGCCCATGGGCTGGCCTTGGCCACTCCTCTGGAAAATCTGGATCGTCGCCTCCGCCAGTTGGCCGACGACCAGGAGTTCGTGCACCAGGTAGGCCAGGCCCTCTCCAACCCGGCTCAGCTGCAGCAGGATCTCCAGCAAGCGGTGGTTGGCCTGGGCCAGCGCCTGCAAGCCGCCGCGGTAGCGGTGTTGACGCTGGATCCCAACCAACCAATCCCCCGCCTCTTCTACGAGTACCGCAGCGAGGGCCAGCAGGCTTTGCCGCAGCAGTTTAGCTCCCTAAGCGAGCAAGATTGGCAGGATCTGTTGCGCAGCGAGGTGGTGGTGGCAGAAAACTACGACCAAGATCTGCGCCTGCTCTCCTGGCGGCAGGAACTGGCCCCTCTGGGGGTACGTTCCCTCATGCTCACCCACACGGAAGTCGGCGGCTCTGCCACCCCCCCTGCTCTTCCGCAAGGGCTGATCCTCGTGCTCCATCCCCAGCGGCGGGCCTGGAGCCGGGAAGAACGGCAACTGCTGCGCGGGATCGCCCAACCCGTGGGCCTGATCCTGAGGCAAATCCAACTGGAACAGCGGCGGCAACGGCAAGAGCAACTGTTCAACGGCCTGGTTGCTGCCTGTCTGACGCTGCAGAACCTGACTACCCTGCCGGAGCTCTACGCCGCCACCGTCCAACAGACGGCCCAAGCGTTGGGGATCCCCTTGGCGCTGGTGGTGAGTTGGCAGCCAGGGGAGAGCCGGGCCCGCTTGCAGCCGCCTTTTGCCGCCGCCCCCGCGTTTTACCCCACCGGCCCCACTGAGATCGATCGCCAGGATCCCTTGCTGACCCGTGCGCTGCAGGCAAGAGGACCCCTCCAGCTTTCCCAAGACCAGATCCCAGCTGCCAGCCGCACCTGGTTGAACTCGACGGGCCTGGGATCCTGGCTGCTGCTGCCGCTGGGCGAGAGCGGCCCCGAGACTGGCGACTCCCCTGGTCTGGAGCCACTGGGGGTTTTGATCCTGGGAGCAGAGGCAGACAAGGTTTGGGAGCCGGAGGAGCAGGCGGCAGCGACGGTGATTGCCCAAACCTGCGGCTGGACGCTGCGGCGCTTGCTTTGGGTACAAACGCTGCAGGAGCGGCAGGAGGTGCTCAGCGAGCTGAACTGGTACAAGCACCGCCGCCTGCTGGATCTGCAAAACGCCTTGCTGGACAGCCTGCGCCGCCTAGGCCAGGTGCCAGCAACGCCAGGAGACGAGGCCACGCGCTGGCAAAAGGTGGTGGAAATTGCCAGAGGGCTGCGGGATCTGGCCGCCTCCGTGGAGCCCTTGTTGCAGGCAGAAACCTGGCAGGCGCAGCCGCAGTTGCAGTCGCTGTCTGTGGCTACTTTAGTGCGCAAGAGCCTGCGCCGGCTGGAGGGTCTGGCCCAGAAACGCAAGCTGTGGCCGCGCGCCCACGGCGACCTGAGCCTTACCGTCTGGGGGGATCCCGGACGCCTGGAGATGGTCCTCTGGGAGGTGCTGGTTGCCGCTGCTTTGCGCAGCCCGGAGGGGGGGCGGCTGGATCTGTGGAGCCGGGTCGCCGTTGGCGAGAGCGGTGCGGAGCACTCTGGCTATGCAGAACTGCTGGTGGTGGATCAAGGCCGCTTTGATCCCCACCTGCTGGCAGCCCTGCAAGGGGATCCCCAGCAAGTCGTCTCTGCCGATCCCTTGTTCCAGTCCCTGCTAGCGGCCAGCCCCGGCTTGGAGCTTAGCCTTTGCCAGCGGATTGTGCAGCGCCTGGGAGGGCAGCTGTTTTTCTACCTCTCCTCTGATGGGCGCTCGGTTTCCCAGCTGCTCCTGCCGCTATCTTTAGGGCGACAAAGCTCTCAGCAGCCAAAACAGGGGCAGGAGGGCCAGCGCTCCTCGATCTAGCCGCCGTAGCTGCAGACGGTGCCAGCGCAGAGGATGGTCGGGACCAGTTAGCCCTCGAGCTTGCATGGCCGCCGCTATCTCCTGCGCTCGCAGGAGCAGGTTTTCAAAAAAGCGCTCCACCAAAGCCAGAAGGGTTTGCATTCCACCCCGAAAGCTGAGGGATCCCCAGCGCACATCGCGGGTGCGCACCGCCCGCACCAAGTTCTGGACTTCCTCCATCACCAGCGGCAGGAAGCGGAGGGCCAAGGTGAGGGTGAGAATCACCTCGGCAACCGGCCAGCCCCAGCGCTTGAGAGGCTGTAACAGCCGGGCAATCCCTGCCGTAATTTCCTCGGGGGCGGTGGTCAGCAAGAACAAATTGGTGGCATAGAGCAGGGTAAAGATGAGGGTACCCAGCCGCAGAGCTACGGAGAGGGAACGCCGCGAGACTTGAAACGTTCGCCCTAGCAGGGAAACCTGCAGCAAACGGTAGCGGTAGGGAACTGGCCAGGCACGGGTTTGCTGCTGCCAGGCCTGGCTGGCCGCTGCCCTCTCCTTCACCTCCAGGTTGGAGTTGGAGATAAGTCCATAGCCCACCACCTGCGCATCCTGCCGCTGCGGCTGGGGGAAGACCCCTAAGCCATCGGGGGCGAAGCTGGTGATTCCAAAAGCAAGCAGGCTGAGGGCCAACACCAGCGAAAGCTGGCCCGACCAGACCCGGCGGGGCAGACGGGCTGCTACCGTCAAGAGCAGGAGAACCGCCACCACGGCCAGCCGCCAGCCACTGCTGGCCAAAATTGGGCTGAGGAGAAAGCTAAGCAACCAGGCCAACTTCACCCGCGGGTCAAGACAGTGCAGCCAGGTGCGCGGCTCTTCCAGATAGATCCCTAGCGGGGCATTGCGCAGAATATCCACCACCGGAAAGCGGGAAACAAGCTATTGCCTAGGCAAGGCAAATGGCAGAAAAGGCTTAGAGTCGCTCAACCAGGCGAGTTGAGCCCAATTGAGCAGCAACCCACCCTCCTGGCGCCCCCTCTTGCTCGACGCGCAACCAGACAGGTACCCGTCCTTCACCTACTCGCACCTCTACCACCCGCAGTAAAGCTTGGCGGGGGGCCGTCCCGACAATGGCTCCGCCTAGGCTAGGCTGCTGGCGGATATTGATGCCATCGTTGGAGATCACCCGCACCCGTTGGACTCCTTGCCACTCAGCCAGGGGGCCAATCAACTCAGGCTCAGGCGAGGGCTTGGCCTGATCCGAATTCTCAAGAGTAACCGGTGGCTGCTCCAGTTGCACCTGGGGCTGTTCCAGCGGCGGTGGTGGGGTGAACAGGCTGCGCAGTATCTGCCAGCTAACCACGAGGGAGAGAATGCCCCCGCCGACCACGGCAGCCAAACGAAGGTGGAGGGAGGGGGCAGGACGCTCAGGCCGACTTCGTCTAGAACCCAAGTGGCTGCGGTGGTGACGCTCCACCTCCTGCAGCCCCCTCTTGTAGGCCTGAAGGCTCCCTTCTGATGGGGGAGAGCTGGCTGGCTCCCTGTCCCATGGAGCAGGCCACTTGGGCAAGTGCGACGGCTCTTGGGAAACTCCCTGCGGGAAGGGAGCAGGCGGGTGATTAGCACCCCCAGCAGCGGGCGGTTGGGATAGAGGCAGGGTAGGAGGTGGAGATGGCGTACCTGCTGGCGAGCTCTCGCGGCTAGGCATCTCGTCCAGGTAAGCCTGCACCTGAGGGTTGTCGAAGTAGGCTTTCAGGCTAGCCTGGGCAGGATCCAAGGCGTAAAACTCTGGGAATACCTCCTCCTGGAACCACTTTTCCGTAAAGCGACAGAGGCCTGGCAATTGATCCGGGGATCCGGCAGAGTGCTCCTCAATAAACTGCAAGGCTTCGGTTTCCTGACTGGCGCGTAGGTGACTAAGGGCTTCTTCAGTTTGCCCCAACAACAAGCTGCAGATAGCTTGCTCCAGATGCACATCTTGCCGCTGGGCGAGGCGAATCAGGTAGCCGCGCGCCCGCCGCACTAGAGCTGGCCGTTTCTCCACGTAGCCCGCTGTCAGCAGCACCTGCGCAGCCAAGTAGGCAGCGACCAAGGAAGGGCGCTCCGCCTCTTGCTCAAAAAGCTCCTGCTGTTCTTGCAGGGTGAGGTAGCGGCGCACGCGCTGGATGAAGCGTAAGAAATCTTCCGTACTCAAGCCAGAGCCATCTTGCCCACCGCCCTCAATGCCGCCCCGCTCGTCGAGCATGGCCTTGAGGAGAGCCAGCCCCTGCTGCCGCGCCAGGGCAGGAGCTGCAGCTACTCCTTTGCCCATGGCAGCTGGAGCATTGGGGTCAAGGAGCTGCAAAATGCGGTAGGGGCGCAGCTTGCCCAGGTCGATGCGGAGCTCTGCCTGGAGCTGAGGAAAAGCCTGACACTCCTCCAGTTCGGCCAAGCCTGTCTGCAAAGAGTGCGCGGCTTCTTCATAGGCTCCTTGTCGCCAGGCTTCCCGGCCTAGCTCTAAACGGGCCACGGCCCGCCCCAAAATGGCATCAGAACGGGCGGGGTGTCCTTGATCAAGCATTTGCTGAGCCAAGCTTAAAGCCGCTGGGTACTCTCCAACTTCACAGCACAGGCACAGCACTCCCGGCAGAAGGGCCTCGTCCACCGTCAGGGTGGGATGCGCTAGGGTTAGGTGTTCGTCGTAGCTGCGCCTTGCCTCAGGGTCGAGCAGCACAGAAGCGGCCTCCTGGACAAGCTGGGCACGAGCCTCCACGGCCTGCGGCGAGAACCCCACCAGCCAAGAACGTTCGCCTGGCTTGAGCTCGCGGCGCTCTTGGTAAGCCTGTTCGATCTGATGCTTGTCTGCCCGTGGCGACAGCATCAAGATTCGGTAGTAGTCGAGGGGCACCCGCACCGTCATCATCTCTTACGTTGTTCTCCTGCTTGGGTCGGCGGGGTGGCGTTTTTGAACACCTGACCCGCCTCGACCTTAACTGTAGTCCTTTTCCTTAACAAAAGGGATCCCCCTGGAAGAGCTGGGGCAAGAGGCTGATCAACCCCTCAGCGCTTTGGTTTGGAGCTGGGATCGTGCCCTAGGCCAACGCTTGCCACGACAGCAAGAACGAGCTGACCAAAAGCAGGGATCCCAACAGCCGCCGCCAGCCCCTCCAGGGAATCTCCGCCAAGACACCGCCAGCGCTCAGGCACAAGAAGGGCAGGGCCACTAGGCCCCAGCGGGCGCTTTGTTGCAGGAGGTACAGGGGCGGCTCCCCCCGACCCTCCAGCCAAGTTGCTAGCAGGCCCATCCAGAGGGCATGGCCCAAGCCGGCCAGGCTGAGCAAAGTTTGTTGGCGTTCTTCCCAAGGCCAGCCCAGCCGCACCAAGGCTAGCCCTAGGGGCAACATCAAAGTAGCCAGCGTAGGCAGGCCAGTTGGGCCTCTGGGCGAATAGGATCCCATGGCTGGAGAGAGAGTCTCTGTTCCCCGGAAGCGATCCCCAAGCCCCTCCGCTCCCCCGAGCCAGGAGAGGCCCATCACCAACAGCAGCAAGGCTGATCCCTGCAACCCTTGCCGCGGCCGGTGTTGGCTAATCCACAGCAGCGCCCAGAGCAAGGCCAAGGGCCAAACTCGGTAGCTCAGCCCACAGGCCAGCGCCAACCCCTCCCAGCGCAGGCGGGATCCCGGCCTAATGCCGCTGCTAGTTAGTAAGACCAGGAGAGCGAGGATCTCGCTGCTCGGCTCCAACCCCTGGGTCAGCACCCAGGGGCTAAGCCCCCACAGGCCAGCGCTCCAGAAATTGCCCCAGCTCCAACACAACAGTAGGATGGCCAGACAGGCTAGGGTCGACAAGGTTGCCAGCAGTCCTTGCGGCGGGATCCCGCTTTTTTGCCCTAGCCAAGGCAAAAGTTTCTCTGCCAGCCAGTGGTAGAGGGGGAGTTCCAGCGGAGCAAGGGATCCCCCAGAGCTACTGGCAGGCAAAACGCGCCACCACGCTTCCTGAGCCGGTTCTGCTAGAAGGCGAAGCCGTTGCCCAAAGAGCAGTCCTACTCCCCCGCACAGCAGGCAGGGGCCTATCCAACTCAGCTTGGCCGGCTGCCGGCGCCGGAGTAGCCGTTTGCCCTGAGGAGGCATGGCGGGAGGAAACCTCACGGAGAAGAGGGCCTAGTCAACTCTAGATCGCCTGCTGAGGGACACCCCGACTGCTGCCAACGGCGGATAGCTTGGGCGGTGAGCCCGTTTGTAACGTCGCGAACGGGGATCCCGGCTCCAGTTACTCGGAGGCGCACCAACTGCCAGGGGTCTCCTGGTTTATCCCGCAATACACAGGCCTCATAGGCCAGATGCAGGGTTTCGCTGCGCCGTCCCGCTAGAGGGTTGTCCGGCTGCGGCGGCTGCCGAGGGAGAACCAAGCGGCGCTCCAGCGTGGTGAAGTAGAGGCAAAAGCCCTGGGCAGTGGAAGCGGCTGGGCTATCCGCCAACTCCTTGGCAGCAAGAGGCTCGACCTGCGGCTGACCCACGAGTACCACCTGAAACTCTGAGCGGGAGCGGCTCAGGGCTAAATTGAGAAACAAAGGCAACTGGGCCGTCAGGGCCTGGGACCAAGTGTGGGGATCGCTGGCACAGACTTCTCCCCTGGCTAGTGTAGGAGCGAGGCCGGACAGTCCCAAAACCACTGCTAGAGCGGCTCCTCGCCTGCCCCTCAACGCCATTTCCCCAACCCTCAGCCCGCAGTCTCCACCAGCGCCTGAAAGCGTTGCCAGGCTGCCAGAGGATCGGTAGCGGCCGTGATGGGGCGACCCACCACCAGATAGTCCGCCCCCGCCTGCAGAGCTGTTGCAGGGCTACAGACCCGCCGCTGGTCGTCCCCCGCCTCTGGATCCCCCAGTCGGATCCCTGGGGTTACCAGCAGAACCTCCGGCCCCAGAGCTTGGCGCAG
Source organism: Synechococcus sp. O70.1 (assembly GCF_047462215.1). Lineage (NCBI taxonomy): Bacteria > Bacillati > Cyanobacteriota > Cyanophyceae > Synechococcales > Synechococcaceae > Synechococcus > Synechococcus sp. O70.1. Next base: position 62,578 of record NZ_JANSIT010000003.1, read on the forward strand.
CCGCCCCACCTCCTGAGGAGAGCAGACCAGACCCCTCAAGCCCTGTTCCAAGGCCAGCTGGGCCAACTGCAACACATAGTCGCCGGGATCCCGCTCGATGCCCAGCTCCCGCCGCACCTGTTCAGGGCCAAGGCTGGTTAAAAGGGTAACTGCCAACAGCCGACAGGAACTGCCCTGGACGGCCGTTGCGGCTGAGTGCAACATGGCGCTCCCGCCGGCCGCATGGACGGTCAGCAAATCCACCCCATGGCCAACGGCTACTCGAACTGCCCGCCCCACTGTGCGGGGAATGTCGTGCAGCTTGAGGTCCAAGAAAATGCGCTTGCCCCGCTCCTTCAGGGCTTGCAGAATTGGAGGGCCAACTGCCGTAAACAGCTCCAGGCCCACCTTCCACCACTGCACTTGGGGTAAACGCTCCACCCACTCCAGCGCTTCCTCAAGGGAGGAGGTATCTAGAGCAACAATAAGGCGGCTATCCTGCATAGCCCACGCCCTCAGGCCAGCTAGCGCGTAGAGCCCTCCTCCCGCGGCTCATAGTGAGGACAGCCCTTGCAAGGGCCATAGGGGTTGACGGCACAGCGCAATTGCGGGGAAAGGGCATTGTAGCGACAGGTGGGATCCCCAATCCAGCCAGGCGGTGAAGCGATATAGTAGGTATAGACAACTACGCCCCCAAACCCCCAGGGGCTGACGAAAAAGCGGCTGGTGCTAAAGGACTGCCCCTCGGCAGGGTTAAACGCTTCCTCTGAGCGCTCGGGTTCCTCCTCCAGCCGCCAAAAGGTCTCCCACTGCCTGAGGGTTTGCTCGATAGGGGTGGCCAGCTGTTCTCCCAGCTCCCTCAAGGCGGCTTCTAGAGCAGCAAGGCCTGCCTCTGCCGCCTGCCTAAAGGCTGCCACCCATTCTTCCAAGAGCTTCTCCCAATCCATTCTGCAGCGACCTGAGGGCTTCCTTTAATACCTTAGCCGCTTGCTTAGGCGATACGGCTAACTTCCTCTGACAGTTGCCCCTGCAGACATTGGCACGGGTATGCCACTTCGCCCGCCTCTGCGCCGAGGGAATGCTAGGCTCGCGACTTGAATTCTTCTCAAGGTTTAGTTGCCGTACGCTGTCGCGGTTAAGGCCTGTCACAGAGGTCTGGGCCGCGGCTTGGCCACCAACAAGCAAGAGGGACAAAACTATCCACGATAATCCCCCAAGGGCAGCGCGGCGCATCTTGGGACTGGGCAGCGGAGGGCTGTTCAATCATAGCAGCTCTCTTGGGCAGCTGGCGGCTTGTCCAAGGCCGCTTTGGGCAGCCCAATCCCCGACCACTGCACGCAACGGCGGCCCTCTTCATCCTCCAGGGATCCCTCGCGGCGATAGGAAAAGAAATCCTGGGGCTGGCCAAAGGTGCAGTGGGGACTGATGGCAATGTGCTCAGGCGGGATCCCTTGCGCTTGGGCCTGGGCAGAGTTGACCCAGCGCAGATCCAGGCGAACCTTGCCAGGGATGGGATCAGGCCAGAGGGCAAGCTGCGGATCCACGCCTGCCGGCAGCGTCTGCAGCACCTTGTCAGCCACTGCTTGGGAAACTTGGTAGGCTGGCCCGGAAATGGCTGGCCCCAGGGCAATGCGGATTTCCTCGGCAGGGATCCCCCCCCCAAGAAAGACCTGGAGCACCTTGGGCAAGATGCCGGCAGCCGTCCCCCTCCAGCCAGCGTGAACTGCTGCCACCCACCGGCGACTGGCAACCAGAATCGGCACACAGTCAGCAGTACCAACCCAGGCAGAGTCTTCTGGGCAGCGGGCAATTACGGCATCGACTGCGGGACGCTGAACCCTGCTTTCTGCTTTCCCTGCCGGGATCGTGGTGAGGGCATCGGCCCACATCCACTGACAGCCGTGGACCTGGTGGCCCCAAGCTGCCCGTTCGGGGGTCAGCCGCAGCTGCTCAGCCAGTTCAGCCGGTTGATAGAAGGAGCTGCGCCGGCACCCAAAAGCATGCGGCCAGTCTGCCAAGAGCTGACACTGCAGCCAACGCCACCCCCCTTTCTCTTGCCAAACCCAGCCCTCCGAACTACTCATCGGCCCACGCCGCGAAAAGGGGATCTCTGGGCGTGCAGATGTCCCACGTGCTCCTCTAGGCAAAGTCGCAGCTCAACTGGGTTAAAGAGCATTGGCAGAAAGTGGATGCCTCGGCTTTCCCGGAAGAAGAAGAGAATGGGTACAGGTCGCCAGAAAATCTGCCAATCCTGCCATTCGCTGTAGGGGAACTCGCGGATGCGCCGGGAGCCGCTGTAGACTTGCAGGGCTGTGCGGGTAAAGGCCAGCCCGATAAGACAAGTCTGCACCAGCAAAAACAGGCCCAACAATCCCATGGCCAGCCCTGCCCAAAGCGAAAGCCAAAACAGCGGCACTGCCAAAACCAACACTGCCAGACTGAGGCGAAAGTCGGGGGTCAACAAGTGGGCAGAGTAGGGTTTGATCACGCCTTGCTTCTCCTCCGGATCCCAGGGCTATTCTAGCCCCTCCCAACAGCGCTCCCTGGGGTTTCCCCACCTAATCTCCAAAGAGCTTGATGGCCGGCGGCCTGGGATCGAAGACCTCGTTGGGATCCACCTGCGGCTGCCCTACCCCCTGCAGGGGATAGAGAGGACGACCCGTGTCGAATTGAAAGAGATAGATGGGCAACTGACTGCTCCCCAAAGACAAAAAGGCCATGGTATCGATCTGGGTGAGGGCATTGCGGCTGGCCGGTCGGGTGAGGTTAAAGGCGGCGATGCGGTCTTCCAAGGGGGTCTCTGCAGCAGTGCGTCTGCCCAGGCCAATTCTAAACTGCTGGTTCCCCTGCTCATCCACCCCCAAGACCTGCACATCCCCCAGCTCCAGTTGGGGCGTGCTCTCCGGCAGGCCGGCCACCACTGGCGGCGCATCCAGCGGCGGCTGCGAGGGCAAAAAGCGCAACTGCACTCCTTCCGGCAAGATGCGATAGTCCTGGTAGTCGTGCCGGATGGCAAGGGATCCTCTGAACACGCGGCGGGTCAGGCCCTCCAGCGTCCAAAACCCATAGCTCAGGTTGATGCGGGTGCTCTCCGGCAGCCAATAGCGAAGGCCTCCCTCGGGCGCGGGCACTGCCGTAAACCCCATGAGGACGTAGGCCTGTCCCCACACCCCTGACAAAAACAAGAGCACCTGCCGCGGCAGCCCCGACTCCGGATCCAGCCACAGCTCCCGCACCTGGCCTTTCTGAAGGGGTTCCAGGCGCAAGTGCTGGACAGGGGATCCCGCCAGATCCGCCCGTTCTGAGGAGAAGACGTGGTAGCGGGTGGGATCAGCCTCTAAGTGAAAGTTCACCGAGGGCAGGAGCGCTTCGGGCCGGCTCACGTACACCGAATACAGCCTGAGTAAGTCCGATTGGTTGACTGCTTCCAGTTGCCGCGAATCCAACAGGCGGACGCGATCCCCTTCGGCTACCCAAGCCTGCCAACTGCCGTCGCGGCGGCGGAGCACATCCAGGGTGGCTGTAAAGGTCTGGGATCCCTCAACCCGCACCTGCTGGCGGTACTGCAAGTTGGGCAAAGGGGGCAGTTGCTTCAAAGCAGCGTTGTAGCGCTCCAGCCAAAGCTGGGGATCCTGGTCGGAGCCTCTCGAGGAAATGAGCTCCGCTTGGGCCAAAGCCAAATCTGCTGAGGGTAAGCCAACTAGCCCCGCAAGCCAAAGCACAACCCCGCCCAGATAGCCATAGGGGGATCCCTGCCGTCGCCACCTTCTTACAGATTGCCCGGGGGGCATCAGCTCACCTTGGCCTACTTTGCTGAATGGGGAGGCTCTCTCCTGTCTCCATGCCTACTCAATGGCAATAGACTGGGGGCCTTGCGTGGAGGCAGGCGGATCCTCCACCCTCAAGCCCTGCGACTCTAGCCAACTGCGCAGCGGATCCTGCCTTACATCCAAACGCAGCAGGCCGCTGAGAAAGCCCCCGCAGAAGACAACAGGGTTGCTCAGAAAGGTCTTCCAGACCTCGTTGTGAGTAAACATAGTTGGCATCTCAAACCCTTCCCCATCCTAGCAGGGCCCTCAGGGGAGAGCCTCCTTCCTTGCTAGACGGCAATTAACTTCTGGCGATCTATGTTTTGCAGGATACTGAAGATGTTATCGCCGAGGCGCTGGAACTCCTTGCCGCTTTTGTCGGCAAAATGGAGCACCCAGGGCAGCCTACAGGCTTGGAAGCCACTGGCAGGATGAAGTTGAGAGAGGTGATAGGTTTGTAAAGCCAGAACTTCCAAGGGAGTCTTGCCGTGCTCGTGGATCGCTCGCAGAGGTCTTGCACTGCCGAGGGAGTTCCCACCTTTTCTAATGGGCTGGCTTGTTATTAGAGTAAACGACTTTCGCGAGTAGTCGAAAACAACAGTGCCTATTTTGGCATCTTTGTACTTACCTTTTCCTTCTTCTATCCCCATTCTTCCTGTACCGCTTTTGCGTATGCCAACAATATCCACAGCAATCTTTTCTTTTTCTAGCTCCTCAATTGTTCTACTAAATTCGCCTCCTTGAACTAAACCATCCCTCATCAAGAGAACCTTGCTTGGATATCGGCTAAGCTTGTCATAAAACCTATTGACAAGTTTGGACACAGTTTGATAAATTGCGTCCCCGGAGAAGGTTTCTCCTCTCTGCACAGCAGGTAGCTCCCAACCTAAGCTCTGCCCATCAGCAAGAACAGCGAAAGCAGAGGCTCCGTAGTATAGCCGCCGATTGGTTCCCACATCGAAGCCGATGATCAGCTCAGGGCCTACAGGATCGTCGAGGGGTTCCAGGAGTACCGGCTGCCACGCTGCCTTGCACAGAAGCCCGAGGACGACGTTTAGAGCCTTGTAGGGATCAGCCCCAGGGATCATAAACTGAGTCGCTATCCCTGCTTCAAGGGCCTCCATGCGGATCCTTTGCTTGCGCTCATTGGGTGACCAAGGCATAACGACCAAAACCGTTTTGATCCCTTGCTCAGCCCAGGTTTGCCAGAACCTTTTTCGGGCGAGATCGCCCTCAGGCAAGTCTTGCTGAGTGGCATAGAAGTCTACTTCAATTTCCGCGCCGCTTTTTTGGGCTACCTCAAGCAAGCAGTTGAGCACTTCGCTAGGGTACTCTCGCTTGTCGTCATAGAGGTTTAGACATGCAAACTTGGTCTCGCCTACCTTCGCACATCCCCAGTATCTAACCCGAGCAGGATTTTCAACTGGTCTGCGACCCGATCCCAATAGCTTTGGCTTGGGCAGGATGTAGCCTTGGGTCTTTAGCGGCTTAATTTCCTCAGGGGAAAGTTTGTAGACTTCCTTTATAATGGTCCTCGCAGTCTCTTCGGACTCTTCGAATCGTTCTTTCAAACTTTTTCTGATGCACTCGATAACAGCGGCGCTAACTTTTCCGCCAGGGCTTCTGTTGTCTTCTAGACTGGCTAGCATCTCCAAGGTTAAAGCAGGCGATAACCTTCGGGAGAGATGGGGATAACGTCTTTCCTTTGATGCTACTTCGACTACCCAAGAGCTCTCAACTTCTTCTACAAGTGCATTGTACTTCTGCAAATGATACTCCGCCAGACTGATGTTCTGCTCTGGTAACCGAATCTCCCGTGGGGATTGGTTAGAAAGAATACCCAGATATTTCCAAGTCAAACGTTTGCCGTTCGCATCAAAGTATGTATTTCGCACAATCTCGATTGGAACGTCCGGATAGCTTTCCAACCATTCATGCAAAGTCCACGGCGTGTAGAAGCGGTAATGAATATCGACTTCTAAGTAAAGCTTTCCGTCTGGTTCGACGGCAACATCTATCATTCTCCCTCTGTGGATTTCCCAGCCTTCTCCGGAAAGTTCTACCCCTTTCTGAGCAGTCACCCACCAGAGCAGGCCGCCTCCTATCCATTCGACTTCAGTTTTCTTGTACTGAGATTTAAGGCGCAACCCTATCCTCTTGCGCTCAAAGCTTTCGAGGGCGCTTCTTTCTTGAGCATTGGCACAGGTTAGAACCCTAAGCCCACGCTCTTCCAACTCCCACTCTGGTGTTTTGAGCTGGCTGGGCGAAACTCTTTCCTGCGTGATAATGCGACTTCCCAAACGAGCAGCTATTACATCTAGCCGATTGCAAACCCTAGCGATAGCTCTCTGCTCTTCTCCTAGCTCCGGGGGTGGGTTTGGCCTACAGTCGTACTCATAAAAGGTGAGGTCTTCCTGAGCTAGCTCCTTAACAAGAAAGCGATTGAGGATAACTGGGACTTCCTGCTGAAGCAGTCTCATTGGCAACCTCTGAGTTCAAGCTTCTCTCTAGAATAAGCCCTAATTTTCCCGATCGCGCCTTGGGGATCCCCCTAGGTTAGAGCTGAAACAGCTCGGGCGGAGCCAGGTCGTGGCTAAGCGCCTCAGCCTCAAAGTGGCCGCTCATGCCCACCACCTGCCACTCAGCACTGCGATTTCCCTGGCGGAAGCGCAGCCGTCGAGCCCGCAACGGCACCACGGCTACAACTTCTACTGGAAATTGTTGGTATTCGCCCAAGTACTCCCGGTAGTCCGGCGGCAGGTCGGCACTGCTTTCGATTTGAATCCAAAACACCCGCCCTGCCTGGTTGCCGTAAGCGCGGATCTGCTCCTGACCCTGGTACTGCTCCACGCCGCGTAGCCGCTGCCGCCCCACTTGCATAGACTGAGCCCACTCCGGCAAGGGATCTCCCAAACCAATTGGCCAGGCCGGCCCGCCCAACCCCAGCCAACACACTAGGAGCAGAACCCAGATCCAGGGCCAGCGACGTGCCCTTCTGCGCGCAGGGATCCCGTCCTGGGCAAGCATTGGTTTCCTCCCCAGTTCAACTCAAAACTTGGTCTCAACGCAGGCGAAAGCCAATCCGACCACGTTCGATATCGAAAGCAACGTCGGCGTTGAAAAACAGGGGCATGCCCAACAGTTGCACGCTCTGGTTGCCGTTGACAAAGATCCGATCCCGGCTGGGCGTTACCGGAAAGCCAACCCGGATGCGGTAGTCAAAGGCTCCTCCCAGCACAGCTCGCCACTCCGAGCCTGAGGGTAGGGTAGCGGTGGGAAAAGGAGCGGATCCCAATAGTCGAACGTTGAGGAAGATGTCGGAAGCGCCGCTGTCAAATACGGTGGGGCTAGGGACATTTTGAATAGAAGTGTTGCTGATGCTGTAGGCCACTTGCAGAGCTTCATCCCGCCAGATGGGCGTGCCATCGGGAAAGCTTCCCACCTGGGGCAGTGGCCGAAAACTGAAGCCAGCGGTGTTGGCCTCGGTCAGGCCGACGGTGAAAAGGCCCTGAGCAGACTCAAAGCCGCCGGTTTGGATGATGTACCCCGAGCGAAAATTGCCCGGCAGGCGAGTGAGAGGGCTAAACAGGTCGCGGTCAGGGCTGCGCTCGTCCAACGAGGTGCCCAGGATCCCGGCAAAGGGCCGCCCTGGTCCAAACAGCCTGTCGGAACAGCTGGCCACCAGCGGCTCCACACAGGTGATTTGGTCAATCAACTGAATCGTGACCGGCTCTCGGCTCTGGATCCCACCCAAGCTGAAGGGAGCGCGAGCCAGCACGCCAATAAATCGCGTGCCATCGGCGAAGGTTACCGTGGAAGGGATCCCCGTCCGCTCTAAGCCAAAGCGCCCCGCCACCGACGACAGAATACGCAGCCCTGCCGAGCCGGTATCCAGAAGCACTTCAGCCTCGCTTCCAGCCACACCCACTGTCAAGCCCAGCAACTTGAAGCGGCTGGTGCCCAGAGTGCGCACCGCTAGAGGGATCGACCGGCTGCCCGGCTCAGGCGGAGGAGGGATCAATCCAGGAGGGGAGGTCCCAGAGCCCTTGAGGCTAGAACAGGCGATCCCCAGCAGCACCACCAGCGCCAGCACCAGCCCCCTTAGCCTGCTCCAGATTTCCACCGTCCAGGCTTTCCTCGGGAGCTGCGCTCCTGTCTGCATCAGATCCTCCAGCCACCAAACGCTCGAGCAGGGAAAACCGGACTGTGCCAACCCCCCTGCCCCTAGCTTGCCGAGGGGGCTGCCAAGGCGCGCAGTGCTCGGATTCCCGGCCATGAACAGTGTAGCCAGAGCCCGAGGCGGGATCCCCCCCCTCTGCTAGCGGGACGGGTTCTCGCCCTGCGGGCTAGCCTCCGGCATCAGACAGCCGAGGGCATCACACCCTGCTGGCCCCTCTGCGGTTAGGGCGAGGTTGCGGTCATAGCGCGCCAGCGCCTCGTAAAAGTTGTCGGTCTTTCGTCTTTGCTTGACCTCGGCCATCAGCCGCTCGTAGGTGGCCTTGTCGATTTTCTCGAAGGGCAAGCGGGGGAAGGGAGCGTCGAAGCGGGCCAGCAGTGCTGCGCTGATGTAGCCCTCGTCGTCGCGGATGGCCTCGTAAATGCGGGATCCCAGCGCTTCGATCTCGTCCTCGCGCAGCTCGATGGTGGCGGAGGTGTTGTGGGTGGTGTAGTACTTTTGCACCTGCATGTAGAAGTCAAACTGAGCCAGGGCAGAGAAGCGCTCAACCTCAATCTCCTCGGCGCCGGGCAAATTGGCCCACTCCACCTCCACCGGCAGCTCTACCAACCACTCGGTGCAGCGGGGATCAAAGGGGTCGTTGAGCAGGTTGCCGTGCTCATCCTTGTCCGACTGGGCGGGCACCACCGAGTAGCCGTAGTCCAGACAGGCCAGGGCCACGGGGTCGTTTTTGGCAAAGGTGATGCGGCGAATGTAGCGCTGAGCCTTGGGCGGGTGCCAGCCGGGAGAGGCGTTAGTCAGGAGCGACTTGGTGCCGGCAGGTTGAACGGTGGTGCAGCGGTTGGGGCGGCGCAACCCGTGACGGTCGCAGTAGTCCCAAACCACGCGGTGAACGACCTCCTTCCAGAAGCTGAGGTATTCCCGCTCCTGCTGCTTAAACTCCCGCCCCAGAGGCGTATCGGGCCTCCCTTCCTGCCACCAGCGCAGCCAGTCCACCCCAAAGGCTTTGACGCAAAAGTCAAATAGACCAGTAAACGAGACGCCCACGATGGGATCCCATTCCCTTGAGCGCTGGAAGCGGGGCTCAACAAAGCGGTGGTGCAATAGCGCCGCAGCCGACAGGGCCCCTGCCGTAAAGGCCTCCTCTTGCTCCTGGCGGTTGTGGGGATCTAGCCGGTTGAGGTGGATCTCGGCCAGATTGCAGTGGAAGTCGCATCCGATGATCTCACCGCAGTTGTGGACAACCAACCCATTGGCATCAAAGCAGCTTGGGCCGGGCACGGTGCAGTCATAGACCGGTTCCACGCCGTCAGGCTCTAGGGCTGCAACTGTAACCGTAAACCGCTCCCGGTTGAGCCGGCGCTGGTAGCTGCCGAGCAGTTCACCTAGCTTCTGAGCTTTGCGCGGTTCTCGAAAGCCCACCACTGCCTGAAACTGGTGCAGGTTGTCCCCGCTAATGACCAGCTCGTGCTGCACCTTGTAGGCGTAGGGGGCTGGCTGGCGCTTGCTATCAGGCAGCAGACGATACCCAGCGGGACGGCGATTCTCGTAGATGACCGAGACAATCCCTAGACGCGCCAGCATGCGCTGCACAGCTTTGAGGGTGTCCAGGTTGCTTTGGGAAAGCCGCACACTAACTCCCTTCTCTTGACCGCCCTGCACACTGCCGTCTGCGTCAAACAGGCCGCACAAAAAGCCGCGGTGGAAATCAAAGCTTGTGGCTTCCAGTGCCGCAGTCATTTGCTTCTGTCCTGGAGCCATGCCGAACTTAGCTGCCAGTTTCGCCAAGCCGGTGGAATGGATAACCCGGCACTTCAGCTTGGGGTGATAATAGGTCTCTGGCCGGCGAGGTTCGTACCCTACTGCAGCCTGCAACAACTGAGCCGCGTGTAGGCTCATCTCCTGCTGCGTATCCTGCCCATAGCGCAGTACAGCCGTGTCATTCCACTGGGTTGTGGCAAGGCTGCCGTCGCCCAGCCAATTCCCCAAAAGCCAGCCTTCCTCCCAGGTCCCCTCACCATCCCAGGGGGTTAGGTCGCGATGGTTGTGCAGCAGAATGCGGTCGCCCGGGCGGAGCTCTTCTGCCGGCACCCATTCCGTGTATTGCGCCTTTGGAGTCTGGGCAATGACTTTGAGAACACGATGGTTGCCCGTCAGCCGAAGAGAAAATCCCTCCTGGGTCACCAGCTTGAGCACGGGCTTGGTGCCGGAGTAGAAAAACCCCTCTGGGGTCGTGCTGAATAGCTCGCCGTTGACGTAGGTGCTGTGCTGCTTGCCAATAAGGTCTTTCACCTGGCGCGGGCCGTCGCCCGTGTGGATCCAAGTGTCTGCGGTAACGCAGGGGTTCAGCCCATACCGTTGCACCCTATGCCACGTTGGCGGTTGGACAGACGGAGAGCTACTAGCTGCCTGCCGCTCCTCTATCCAGCGCCTAGCTCCCTCGGGTCCCTCCGAGGCATAGACGTTGAGGAACTCCCGCTTCAGCTCGGGGGTGTTGATTAGGTCGGCGTTGGCCCGCGCTACGGCTTCCCCAGCCCACTGGATAGCCCCCTCGCCGGAGTAAAACTGCTTGCGCACGGCAGCAATGCACTCTTCCCGCGTTGGCTTGCGGTGAAATACCCGGGTGTGGTTGGCCATGCGCAGGGCATCTCGCTCAGGGTCAATTCTCCAGTTGCCCTGCTCGTCCTGCTGCCAGAGATTGTCTTTGGCGCTAGATCCCAGCTCGTCGTCGGCGGCAAACTGGCGCATACCTGCACTACGGCGGATATTCCCCGCCACCACCGTTGCGGCCGCCTCATCAATGAGCAGGCAGCACTCTACCGAGTTCAGTTGCCTGCCCACGGCTTTGTTGAGGATGGCGGCACAGCGCTGGTACAAGCCGGGCAGCTTGATGGGGTTGGCCACGCCCCCAAACCCTTTTAGCCGCTCCCCAGCGGGGCGCACATGGCTGAGATCCACCGTCACCTCCACCTGACCCCCAAAACTGGGATCCGCCGCCAGCTCCAAGAGAGCTTGGTAAGACTCCACCCAGCCGCGGCGGCTATCGCCCACCTGGATGTGCACGTGAGAGCCCTGGCGCTGGATGCGGGTGTGTTCCTGCCGCGCTTCGGGGGGGGTGGAACCAATGGATCCTACTACCTGCACCTCTAGGCGGTTGAGGATGGGGGGCAACTGGCTGATGAACTGAGGCTCCAGCACCGCTCCCGTGCCACAGCCCATCATGGCCAGATCCATCATCAGGCCAAAGGAGCGCCAGTCCACCACGGTGAGGCTAGTGCAGTTGTAGGCGCCGGAGTAGTTTTCCGGCTTCTGGATCCACTCGGTGCCCATCACCCACAGGGCCCGACCTGAGATCAACGCTTTCAACTGCCGCTGCAGACGTTCCAACAGCTCCCGCTCCTGGGGAGTAAGGCGCCCTAGGCGGGCAATATCGGCCAGGGTGCGATCGCAGACGTCGCTCCAAGTCTCGCGGCTGCCATCGGGGCGGCGCCGACTATAGGTGCGGTAGAACACTGGGGCAGCCGTTGGGGCTGTCGCGGGGAACTCGTCTACAAAACCTGGCGCTTGTTCCTGGGGCGAGGGTACCGCTTTGCTCTGCTCGTAGGAGGAAGTCGATACCATAGCTGTTTCCGTCGTCCCCCAGAAAGAGGGACAAAAAAATAGGGTCACTGCGGCTAACCCGGCCGCTCTAGCAGGGTTGCCTGGTTTGCTGGACAGCTACCCAGGGTACCACAAGGATTCGCTGCGAAGTCCCGGAAAGGGCTAGAGTGGAAAGGAAGGGATCCCAAGGAGAAAGGTTGCCTGCTGTCCTAAAAGCCCTCCTGGGCAAGAGCTGTGTAGGAGTTAAGGCCATGACCAGTCGCCTGCGCATCGGGAATTTGTGGGGGATCCCCTTGTTCCTCGACTACACCTGGTTTCCAGCGGCTCTGCTGCTGGTGCTCTCCTACGGGGTGGTGCCAGCGGTGGGGCTTTTTCTTTCGCTATTGGCCCATGAGTTGGCCCACAGCCTAGTCGCCCGGGCCTATGGAGTACGGGTGAGCTCCATCACCCTGTTCATCTTTGGCGGCATGGCGGCCATTGAGCGAGAAGTGCCTCGCCCCCTGGGCGCTTTTTGGGTGGCTTTGGCAGGGCCCCTTCTCAGTTTGGGCTTGTTTGTCCTCTTCAGCGTGGCTGGAGCTTGGGCGGGGCCAGGGTCGCCGCTGACCTCAATGCTTGCCAGCTTGGCTGCCATCAACCTAGTGATTGCCCTGTTTAACCTGCTGCCAGGGCTGCCCCTGGATGGGGGGCAGATGCTCAAAGCAGCCATCTGGGGTTGGACAGGGGATCGGCAAAAGGGCATGTTGTGGGCAGCTCGAGCTGGCCAGGGAGTGGGCTGGGGCTTGGTGGGCCTGGGTCTAGTAGTGGTATTTTTGGGGAGCCTCAATGGCCTTTGGACGGGGCTAATTGGCTTGTTTATTTTAAATAGCGCCCGTCGCTACGATCAGTATGCGCAGCTGCAGCGGGTGTTGGCTCGCCTGAAGGCCGCAGATGTCATGAGCCGCCGCTTTCGCGTGGTGGATGCGGGCATGAGCCTGCGGGAGTTTGTCGATCGCTACCTGATCCCTGCCTCCCTCCAGCCAGAGACCGCAAGAGGCGTTCAGGAAGTGTACTTTGCCGAGGAAGACGGTCGCTACCGGGGCCTGGTTAGGCCGGAACTGCTCAACGACATCGAGCGCAGCCAGTGGGATCACCTCACCCTCAAAGCCATTCTCAAGCCAATGGAGCAACTTCAAGGGGTGCGGGAGGAAACTCCCATTGTCCAGGTCATCCAGATGATGGGCCAGGCGGAGTCGCGCCGAGTCTTGGTCTTCACCCCCAGCGGCGCCATTGCCGGCCTGATCGATCGGGGAGACGTGGTGGCCGTAGCCGCGCGGGAGCTGGGAGTGACCCTGCCTAAGGAAGTGGTGCAGCGGGTGCGCGAAAGTGAAGAATGGCCGCCTGGCTTTCAGGTAGAAGAGAGCCTAGGCGGTGACGGATCCCCCAGCTTGTTGCGGCCAGGATCAACGGATACCCCTTCCCAAGACTAGTAAAGATAAACCCAATTGCTCCCTGAAGGCTCTCAGCGGCGGTTGTGCGGGTAAGATTAAGTTTGTTCTCTGCTGATTAAGAACTTTGACCTTGAGCCGCGCACCGCGTCTTCTTCCTGCTTACACCCATCGCCTAAACAACGGGCTAAGCGTCATTCTTCACCCCCTTCCCATTGCCGATTCGGCCACGGTGGACGTCTGGGTCCAAACAGGCGGGCGCAACGAGCCGCCGCAGTGGCTGGGCATATCCCACTTTCTGGAGCACATGGTCTTTAAGGGCAGCGAGCGGCTGGCCCCCGGGGAGCTGGATCGGGTTATTGAAGGGCGGGGAGGGAGCACCAACGCTGCCACTGGCCAGGATTACACCCACTACTACATCACCGTAGCTGCCACCGACCTGCCGGATACCTTGCCCTATCTGGCGGAGGCAGTGTTGCGGGCCAGGATCCCTCCGGAGGAGATGGAGCGGGAGCGCCAGGTGGTTTTGGAGGAGATTCGCCGCGCTGCCGACAACCTAGGGCACACGGCCTATCAGCTTCTCCTGGAAACTGCCTTTGGGGTGGAGCACCCCTATGGGCGACCCGTGCTGGGCACGCCAGAAAGCCTGATGGGGTTGACCCCAGAGCTGCTACGCGCCTACCACCGCGGCTGGTACCGACCCGAGTACATGACGGTGGTGGTGACGGGAGGCATCGATCCTGACCAGGTGCTGGCGCTGGTGGAAAGAGAGTTTGGGGATCCTGCCAGCGGCTCTGCCTGGACAAGGCCCCCAATCCCGCCTCAGCCTCCTCCCCAAGGGATTCTGCGCCGCGAGAGCACCCATACCCGCCTGGAGCAGGCTCGTCTAAAATTGGCCTGGCCCACCGTCAGCCTCGAGGCCTGGGAGCAGGTTTGCGGCCTGGAGCTGTTGGCCGCGGTACTGGGGGGAGGCCGCACTTCGCGGCTAGTGCATCTGTTGCGAGAGCAGCGCGGCTGGGTGAGGAGGGTGGGCTGTTCTTCACTGGTGCTGAAAGAGGGGGGGCTTTTTTGCATTAGTGCTCGCCTGGAAGTGGAAAACCTGGAGCGGGTGGAGGCAACCATCTTGCGCGAGATTGAGAAGCTGCAGCAGGAGGGTATCGGTCAGGCTGAGCTAGATCGAGCGCGGCGCCTGCTGACCCACGAACTCCTCTTCTCTGCCGAGTCGCCTAGCCAACTGGCAAGCATCTACGGCTACTACGAGACCCTGGTTGGGGTGCAGCGCCTGCAGGAGTACCTGGAGCTGTTGCAAGCGTTTACCCCAGCCCAAGTCCGTGAGCTAGCTCAGCAGTACCTCTCTCTGGAGGCTTACGTGGTGGTCTTGCTCAAGCCAGCTGCCTCTGGCGCTGCTGCAGCTTCGGAGCTGCAACTGGCCTGCCGGTAGATCCCTTGCCCCTAGGAGCTTCCCTCTCTTTGCCATGCAACGGGGCCGTTTACAGCGCCTTCGCCTGAGCAACGGCATCACGCTGCTGTTGGGCCAGAATCCGGCGACGGAAATCCTGGCTGCTCACTGTTTTTTTCGCGGCGGCAGCCGGGTGGAGCGACCGCAGCAGGCAGGCTTGAGCCACTTGCTGGCGGCTGTCCTCACCAAGGGCACCCAGCAGCGCGACTCCCAGGCCATTGCTGCCTGGGTGGAATCCCTAGGGGCTGGGCTTGGGGTGGAAAGCTCTGCCGACTGTCTCGAGGTCGCGCTACAGTGTGTGGCGGCTGATTTCCCCGAGCTGCTGAGGTTGCTTGCGGAAATCCTCCGGGAGCCCAGCTTTCCGGAAGCGGAGGTAGAGCGCGAGCGGGAGCTGCTGTTGCAGACCATTCGCGCCCAACAGGAGCGACCCTTCAGCCTTGCCTTCAACCAGGTTCAGCAGACCCTCTATGGGGATCACCCCTATGCCCTTCCCGAGCTGGGATGGCTGGAGACGGTGGGATCCCTGACCCGGGAGGACTTGCTGGCCTACCACGCTACCTACTGCCGCCCGGAGGGAATGGTGATGGCGGTAATCG
The DNA here is from genome assembly GCF_047462215.1 of Synechococcus sp. O70.1. NCBI lineage: Bacteria > Bacillati > Cyanobacteriota > Cyanophyceae > Synechococcales > Synechococcaceae > Synechococcus > Synechococcus sp. O70.1. The sequence continues at coordinate 77,622 of NZ_JANSIT010000003.1, forward strand.
GTCCAGAGCCGCCGGAGACGATGGCGGCCCAAGTGGAAGCTGTCCTGGGAGATTGGGTAAGCACCAGCCCGCCTGCTCCTGAACTAGACCTGTCGCTGCCCCCTTTGGAGAAGCCGCAACTGCGAAAGCTATTCCAACCCACCCAGCAGACAACGATTGTGCTTGGCTTTCGCGGATCCCCCGCTGCTTCTGCGGATTATCCGGCCCTGAAGCTGCTGGCCACTTACCTAGGCAGCGGCCTGTCCAGCCGCCTGTTTGTGGAGCTGCGGGAGCGCAGTGGCCTGGCCTATGAGGTCTCGGCCTTCTTTGCCACCCGCCGGGATCCTGCCCCTTTTGTGACCTACCTGGGCACGGCAGCGGAGAACACTCCAGTGGCCCTGGAGCGCCTGCAGGCGGAGATCCATCGCCTACACAAAACCCTCCTTAGCGATGAGGAAGTGGAGATGACTCAGCGCAAGCTCTTGGGCCAGTATGCCCTCAGCAAACAGACCAACGCCCAGGTGGCGCAACTAGCCGGCTGGTACGAGATTCTGGGCCTGGGCATGGAGTTCGACCAGCAGTATTTGCAGAGGGTGAGGCAGCTCACACCTGCCCAGCTCCAGCAGGCCGCAAAAACCTACCTAGTTAACGCCGCCATTGCTCTGGTGGGGCCGGAAGAAGCTCTGGCAGCGGTTGAATTGTAGGCACGTGCCCCAATAAGGGGTTGGCATTCTCCCCAACCCTGGAGGTGGGATTCTTTACTTACTCCTTGCAGGCTACACCGGTGCGCCGAGGTGGATGCCACCACCTACCCCTGAAGGGCGCTATTCTCCCGTTACCGAGGTCTGCCCACCTCTTGCGCAGCGCGGGGAGACCCAAGCGAGGTTCGGCGGGAACAGGATTCAGTTTTGGCAGCGGCTGTCTCTTCCAGGGCACAACTAGCGGAGGATTTCCGCGTCTGATGGTTCCTCCGCACCTCCCATCAAGGTCGTGTTTGAGGACAGCACGACGTTTACACCGGCTGGCGGGAAAGGCCGAGCAGCCTGCCCGCAACGGCATCACGCCCTATCCTCCACCGTAACCAAGCGATAGGGATGATGGGGACGACCAACGGAGCGGTAGAAATCGCTGCAGACATTGTGAGTAAAGCGATTGCTGAGGCTGCGGGTAACCTGCTGCACCACTTGGCTGCCCACTTTCTGAACCAACTTGCGCGGCAGAACGTGCAAAAACTTGGGCAAATGCAGGCGCACATCCAGATGCAGATCCCAGTGGACACGGGTGGTGGCAGGGGATCCCGGCAGCTCCTCCAGCCGGAAGCTGGCCTGACAATCCACCCGATAGGGCAGGGCAGCATCCCCCGGCAGCTCAATGGAGGTGAGCCGAAATAGGTAATCTTCCTCCGGCCAAATCTTGATCCCAAAGCTGGGCTCCAGCTCAAATCCTAGGCCGCCCATGCGGAAGAACTGCAGCCTGTAGGTTTCAGCAGAGAGGGGCTCCACTCGCAACGGCTGGAAGCAGCGCTGGATCCACTGGCCATGGCCCCGCAGGTAACAAGCCAACGTCTCCCGATCGGTTTCCAGATCCACCTGGCCCCGTCGCCCGGCCTGCAACTCCAAGGGGGTCTTGGCTGGGGGCTGATCCATCTCCTCCAAAAGCGGCTCCCCTCCCTTGGACAGAGCACCTTCACTGAGGGGAACGACGGGCTTGGAGCTGGCGATAGACATCCCGAATATCCACCTGATAGTGAGCAAGAGCCACAAGGCAGTGGTACCAGAGATCCGCCACCTCGCGGGCCAGGGCTGTCTTGTCCCCCTCCTTTGCCGCCATCACCACCTCAGCCGTCTCCTCGCCGAGTTTCTTCAAAATGGCATTTTCCCCCTTGGCTAGCAAGCTGCTGGTGTAGGAATCGGGCCGGGGATCCGCCTGGCGGGCCTTGACGACGGCAAACACCTGCGACAGGGTATCGGCTGCCGGAATGGGATCCCCTTGCAGCGTGCGGAAGAAGCAGCTCCGCGCCCCCGTGTGGCATGCCGCATCCCCCACCTGCTCCACCAAGATGACCAGCGCGTCGCTGTCGCAGTCGTAGCGGATTTGCTTGACCCACTGGACGTGGCCAGAAGTTTCCCCTTTGGGCCACAGCGCCTGCCGCGAGCGGCTCCAAAACCAGGTGCGGCCTGTTTCCAAAGTTTTCTGCAGGGACTCCCGGTTCATCCAGGCCATCATCAGCACCGTCCCATCCAGGTAGTCCTGCACGATGGCCGGGATCAAACCCTGTTCGTTGTAGCGGAGGCTGTCTAGACGAGCAACCTCTGCTTGTAGAAGAGGGCGGGGCAGATCTGCTGAAGCAGAAGAAGCCATAGGAAGCAGCAGAAAAGTATTGAAAGCAAGATAGCAAAACCAGCTTCAGAAAGGATATCCCTCCAGGTCCCAACCCCCCTTGGCCACTTTCAACAGTCGCAACCAGCCCGGCTGCTGTCAGAACCCAGGGGGTGACAAACTTCACCCCGCAAACCAAGGGAACCTGGCCTAGCTTTGGCCTCAGCTTGAGGTTAAATGCTGCGCTCACCGACTCTTTGCAGCCATAGCTCAATCTAGAGCCACCCTGGGCAGCAGTTTCCGGGTTGGCTTGCGCTCCAGAGGCCAAGTTGGCCGCTCCAGGCGCGTATCCACCAGCACAGCGCTAGGAGAGAAGTCCACCCGCTCCAGCAGCCGCTTCAGCAGTTGGGCGTCGATGGCGTCCCCGCCTCCAGACAGAGGGGCAGTTCCCGCGCCTAGGGGTGTAGGGGTTGCTAGAGGGGATCCCTCCTCACTGCGCCCAGGTTCGGCTAGCAGCAGTTCCGCCACTGCCTGGGCCAGTTCTTGGCCGTACACGCCATCGGGGCCAGAGGGGAGCAGATCCAGCCGTCCCTGCTGAGCAGCCAGGTGGCTCAACCCCAGTTGCACCGCCACTACGGCCGGGCCCCGATCCCCCTGCCTCAAAGTGCGCTGGCCGGCCAGAATGCTTTTCAGTTGGGCCCTGGCTGCCTCTTGGTCGCTAGCCGGCAAAAGTTGCACCAGCCCTTCCAGCCGATCTCCCTCAGAGCCAGCTTCGGCTTCTGGATGGGGATCCCTTGCCCATAGGCGGTTCAGGTCGTAGAGCAGAATGGCATGGGGCACAGGGCGGCTGGGCTGGTTGGGGCCGGCATGGCCAGTGGCCAAAATCTGTCCCCGGTAGACTAGCGATGTGCTAAAGCCAGAGTCCAGCAGCACCGCCTCGCGGATCCCACTTTTGGGCAAAAGACGGGCCAGGATGGCGGCGTTGACGTGGGTTTTGGTAACTCCGATCACTACCTGGTCTTGGTTGTCCACCCCAAAGAAAGCCCTGGGGCGAAACTCGGCGGCGCTAGAGAGGCGGAAGGAATCGATCTCCGCCTGGGAGAGGGCATGGCCGTCCTTAACCAGCCACAGGCCCGCCACAAACAGATCCGTAACCTCCGGCATCAACTGGCGGATGTTCTCAAGCCGGGTCATAGTGTCGGGATCAAAGGGCACAAAGCGCAGTCGATCCCTGCCCAGCAGCACCAGGGGGCGACCGCGCAGCACCTTGTCATCTTCGGGGCGACCGGGGATGAAGGTCTTGTGGTTGGCAGCCATCACCGGCCCCACCATGACGTTGCTGGCGGAGTTAATCCAGGGAATGGAGAAGAAGCTGCCGTTAATGCCCGCATCGGCCTGGTAGCGCTGGACTAGCGTCCTTACCTCGTAGCGCCGTTCTGCGTGCACTGTGGCTGCCCGTCCGCCGCGGATGGTGAGTACCCGCACCCCGTCGATCACTTCATCGGTCAAGGCCAACGGCTGAGTAACATCCAGCCAGTAGTCGGGGCTGCGGCCAAGGGTGAAGGTGCGAGCGCCAATAATGGCTTCGGTAAGGCGAAACTGGTTAAAGCGGCGCACCTCCAGCAGGTTGGGAGACTGGCCTGTAAAGCCAGGATCCATGGTGAAAGCCATCCGGTAGCCCGCCTCGGCAAGAAACCGCTTCACTCGCTCGTCCCGATTGCCTTCGGGATAGGCAAAGTAGTAGATGGGGTGGCCCAGCTCCTGCTCCAGCTTGACCTTGCAGTCAAATACCTCTCGCCGCAGACGGTTGTCGTCTAGCACCCGCAGGTCGGGAGGATGGTTAACGGTGTGGGCGGCAAAGTCGATCAACCCACTGGCGTCCATCTCCCGCATCTGATCCCAGGTAAAGTGATCCTTGCTGGTGGGCACGCCGACAAAGCCAGTTTGCACAAAGTAGGTGGCAGGGTAGTTGTACTCCTTTAGAAGCGGGTAGGCGTTCTCGTACAGGCCCAGGTAAGCGTCGTCAAAGGTCAGCAAAATGGCTTTTTCCGGCAAGGGATCCCCGTCGCGTAGGTGTTTGTACAGTTGGTCAATGTGGATGGGGGTCAGCCCCGCCTGCTTAATGGCCTCGAAGTGCTGCCGCAGCTCGGCTACCGTGGTGTCAAACCACACCTGTTTGCGGCCAGCTACCACGTCGTGGTACATGATGGCCGGCACGTAAGAGAGGCTGGCTGTGGGATGAAGGGCAAAGGGATCCCGCTTTTGGGGGAGGGTCAGGCGCTGTTGGGACGCCTTGGCTTGGGCGCGGGGAGCAGGTATCTCGGCTGCAGGCACTAGCCCCAGTAGGCGGCTAGCCCAGTTGGGATGAGCAGTTACCCAGGCCACTAGGGCGCCGGCGCCAAACCCCAGCACCGTGACCAATAAGGCCAAGAAGCCGAGGAGCCGGAAGCGCAACTTCGTTGGCGGTTGCCGTACGGGAGCAGAAAAACTTCGGTGGCGGAAGGAGGAAGGAGGGAGCTGGCTTCCCCTTTTTGCGCTAGGGACTGGATAGCCACCCCAGCGCCTCGGCGGCTGTCGAGACGTCATGTTCTCCTCCTCACCGGCAAAACCAGCGTTAGCCTACCACCCTCATCTGCTGGTGGGGATCTAGCAGAGCCACAGCTGCCTTCTGGGCAAGTTAGCTGAGGTTGCTCAACAAATTGGACTCTGTAATGCTGACGATTTTGCCCCCCATTCGGGTAATCCGCTTAACTTCTTGGGAGAGCCGGCTGAAGGGCACTTTGTACTCGACAACGCTCTTGCGCACGCCTCCTCCTACCAGGCCGGATACCTTGATGGTAAAGACCTTATCGCGGTTGGGCGCCGAGGGGCCTGAGGCAGAGCTAGCTGGGGCAGCCTTGGATGGGGAAGCTGCTGCCGCCTGGGCAATCTCGGCACTTGCCCGCTCCAAGAGGAGTCGCCAGCTGCGGGGATAGGCAGGTGCCAAACGATAGACCACCTTGTAGGAGCCCGCTATGTGGTCATCCTCGGACTCCACCCTCACCACCGTTCCTGGGGGGATATCTAGCTTAGCTCCCTTGGACATGACTTTAATTCCAGGCCAATTGGTGGGCACATCCGTTAGCAGCTCCACCTCAAAGGACTGATCCCCCAACAACAACTTGGCCATGGGAATAACTCCGTTGTGCTCGCTAGCGTCTGCAGCCAGGGATCTGCCCTCGGCCGCCCCTTCACCGCTAGACATTTTACCGTCGCCAGGTGTTCCCCTGAAGCCTCTGGCTAGCCGCTGTCATCCAGGGTAGGTTTGTTGTAGATTTGTTACAGACTGTGGGTTTGTGGCGCTAGTGGAGGGATCCCGATGTTGGGCTTGGCCTTGCCCGATCTGTCGGCAGTTTCCGAGTCGTTGACGGCTGCCTTGCAGCCAGTAGCCCAGTTCTTTGCTGGCTTCAACCTGCCCCAACCAGTTGTGCAATGGGGACATCCTCTGATGATGGGCATTGTAGTAGTGGTCATGGGCAGCTTTGTTGGCCTAACGGGCTGGCGGGGGCGGGTCTTGCGCCTGGCAGGCGGGGGCTCCCTATCGGAATCGGCCCAAAAGCCCCTCTTGGATCACCGCAAAGTAGCCCCCTGGATGGCCACCTTCATTGCCTTGGGCTACACCGGCGGCCTTCTTTCTCTTGTGATGCAGGGCCAGCCCCTGCTGAGGAGCCCTCACTTCTGGACGGGATCCCTGGTGTTGCTGCTGCTGGCGGCCAACAGTGCTTTGTCCCTGAGCGGTTTTGGCGGCAACCGTGAGACCTGGCGCACAGCCCATGCCTATTTGGGCAGCCTCATTCTTTGCTTGCTCTTTACCCATGCCCTGCTGGGCCTAAAGCTGGGTCTATCTCTGTAGCGAGTCCTTAGTAGCCCCTGGAGCCAAACCTAGCGAAGGTACTGCACCAAAGTTCGCGAAGAACGGCCCACCCGTAGCTTGCGCAAGGCATCCCGTTCGATCTGCCGAATCCGCTCCCGCGTCAAGTTAAAGTGATCCCCCACTTCTTGCAGGGTTCTTGCCCTTTGCCCGTCTAGCCCATAGCGCAACTCCAACACTTGCCTCTCAATGGGCTTCAGGGTCTGCAGGGCAGAACGCACATCTTGCCGCAGGGATTGCTCCAAGATCTCCTCAAAGGGTTGCTCCTGCCGTTCATCTGGCAGCAGATCTCCCAGGCGGCTTTCCCCTTCCTGGCCAACCGGCACATCCAACGACAGAGGCAAAGCGGCAGCCTGTTGGATCAGGCGCAACTTCTTGATCTTGATGCCCAGTGCCTCAGCCAGCTCGGCTTCGGTAGGCCGTCGTCCTCGGGCCTTCATGAGCTCGCGGTTGGTGCGCTTGAGCAAGCGCACTTTGTCCACCATGTGCACTGGCAGGCGGATGGTTCGGGCTTGGTTGGCAATGCAGCGGGTAATGCCTTGGCGAATCCACCAATGGGCGTAGGTGCTGAAGCGAAAACCTCGCTCGGCATTGAATTTCTCAGTGGCTCGAATGAGGCCCATGTTGCCCTCTTGGATTAAGTCCAGAAAGGGCACCCCCCGGTTGAGGTACTTCTTGGCCACACTGACCACCAGACGCAGGTTGGCGTTGATGAGCTTGCGCTGAGCTTGCTCTCCCTGGCGGATGCGCGAGCGCAGAGTAGCTACAGGGATCTGCAGGGCTGCCGCCAATTCCTCATCGCTGGGATCCTGCCCCCGCTGCTGCCGCCATTCCTTGCGGGCTTGATCAATGAGCAGCTTCTGCTGAATTTTGCGCGCCAGCTCGATTTCTTCCGCGTGATCGATGCGGGGCACCCGGCCAATCGTATTCAAGTAGTGGTCGACCGCATCTTCATTGAGGCGCCGGCTACTGGCCTCTAAGTCAGCCTCTGCAGCCGAATCCAGAGCCTCCGGCCAGGGCTCCTCGAGCTCTTGAGGGGATAGGGGACGAGAGAAAACCACAGCCACCTGAGGAGAGAACTTCACTCCCTAGTCTAGGAAAGTTTCTCCTCCTGTGTAAGCGAAAATCGATCATGCTAGTCATTCTCGCTAAGAATTCTCCTCTCTGTAGGCGGGAGTAACAGAGATTGATAGGTCAAGCATCCTGGACATAAACGGCTGTGAGCAATTTTCGATCCAGAGCTTGATGTAGGATGCCTAGGAGACCGCTAGGCTACCTGCTCCGACAAAATCGTGCTAGCTTAAGCTACCATGGGGCGCCGGAGAAGCCATCAGACCCCCCAAGCTGGAAAAGACCAGCACCGCCCTGCGGCCAACTTGATTGGAGAGCGGGTGCGCTGGGTACGAGAGAAGTTGCAGCTAACCCAGGATCAACTGGCGGGTCGCCTGGCCAAGTACGGTGTGCATTTGGACTACGTTAAGGTTGGCCAGGTGGAAAAGGGCAAACGGCGGGTCATCGACAAAGAACTGGTGGCTTTTGCCAAGGCGCTGGGGGTCTCAGTTACTTGGCTGCTGAGCGGCGACGAGTCCCACCTCTAGTTTGTTGGGGAAGGCCCGCCGTACTCCCCGGCAGCGCGAGGGCGGCTAAGAAGAGCAGCCCCTGCTGGGGCTGGGCTTAGTCTGGCCTGTAACTGGTAGCAATCGTTACAGATAGTTGAGAAGCTGCAGCAGAGCAAAGCAGAGACTGGCGCTGCCCAATGGCACAGTCAGATTGTCCAGCCCCCACCAAGACAACATCTCCAAGCCCATGGCCACCCCTCCCACCCCGACGCTGATGGCAAGCAACAAGGGAGAGAAGCCAAAGTACCCCACAAGCAGCAGCGCCATCACCAAGCTGCTCACCACCCACATGGTCAGGGATCCCTCCCAGCTTTTTTGGAGAGATCCCAGTCGATACAGGTGTTTGCCCCAGCTTTTGCCCACCAGCCCTGCCAGGGCATCGGCCCAGGTCATCACCAGAATGCCAATGACAGCGAAAACTTGTTGCTGGGGCCGCCAAAACCAGAAGAGCAATAGACCAATGCTGACAGCGTAAAAAAAAGTACCGAAGCTGCGCCGCCCAACGCCGTTTAGGCTAGGCAAGATGGCCACGCGGTAGGAGAGCAGCGCCAAGCCCGCAAACACCAGGGAGAACCCCACTCCTACCCAGCGGGGCACCTGGAGGGCCCAGGCCAGCAAGATGATGTTGCCTACGCCAATGTGGATAACTTTGCGCACCCATTCGCCGTCTACCTGCTGGGAGCGCAGCCATTCCGCAAAAGCAAAAACGGAGGCCAGCCAGAGAGCATAGCAAGCAAGCTGCTGTGTCAGGCCCATGAGCCGGCCTCAGAGCGTTTTCAGGTAGCTAAGCAAGTCTGCCATTGCTTGGGGATCGGGCTGAAACTGGGGCATGGGCGGAGTTTTGCCGCTAGTTACTCGGTCAATGATAAACCGGTCGGAGCGGCGGCTGCTTACTCCCCGCAGGCTGGGGCCCACACGGCCATCCCCTTCTTCGCCATGGCAAGCCGCACAGTTAAGGGCAAATAGCGAGGCTCCCCTGCTGGCTTGTCCTTCTAGACTTAAAACAGCCTCGGTGTAGGGATCCGGCCGCATGGCTGCCGCTAGCCAACTCCAGCCAAAGACCGCTAGACCAACAAGAGCTAGACCCAGTCCCAGGTTCCTCGCCCAGTCAACTGACCACATCGCCTGCAGGAGGGCAAAAAATGGGCTCAGGGGCTGCCACCTGGAGGGCTGAGAGCAGGCTTGCCCTCCTCCCCCGCCAGAAGCCAAGCGAGGGCTACCGGAAATGTCGAGGTGGGGGAAAAAGAAAGGCACAGCCGACAACCCTGAGAGAGACGTTTCAATCTTTTACATTTCCACCAATACAATAGCTTAGGAGCCCCTTCCTGCCAACAATCCGTAACGGCATTTACTTTCTCTTAATGATCTGCAGCAGCTTGCTGAAGCCTGCCCTTCTCCAGCAGGGGTCGGCTGGGAAACAGGCGTTGCATGACTGCCAATTGAGCAAGGGAATCGGCGTTGAGGCTGTGGATGGCGTTGGTCCATTGGAAGTAACTCTGGAGGCGATGACAAACCGCCAAGTTTCCATAAGTAACAACGGCTGCTATCCGCTCCCGCCACCGCCTTAGCCAATCCACCACGTAGTTGGGCAGAGCCTCGTGGACAAAAGCCTGGAGAATCAACTGGCCGCCGCTGCTAAGGGCTGCCTCCAGCAAGCTCAAGGGGGTAAGGGAATGGCTGAGTAGGGGCGGAAGACCCAAGCTCGCGGGAATGCTTAGGGCAGGGGACTCGGCTAGGAGCACTGCCTCAGCGCCCAGGGAGAGATCTTGCCAGATCCAGTTCCAACTGCCAGGCGGCAAGGGGAGAGGCAGAGGCTGACCGCCGGTCACTCCGCCGCGGGCCATGGCTGCCTGACAAGGGGCAATGTCGCTCTCGGCTAGAAGAGATCCCAACTGGGCAGCCCTAGGAAGATGGGAGCGGGCGCTAAACAGCTTGGCAAGGGGTGAATCTTTGGCGAGGGGATCCCCCAGTAGCAAGGGTTTTAAGTGCTCGTCGGGAAAACCGCGGTTGACCTGAGCCCCCATCCAGCCAGGCAGCAAGCTAAAGTCCGTTTCTGCCAGGGGCGGCCACACCTGCTTGAGTAGGGCGGAGGCGGAGGGAAAAAGCCGCTGCTTAGCCCGCAGCAGCCGCGTTACCGACTGGGCAATGGCCTGGGGGTCTAGGGATCCCCGCTGCACAGCTTCCACAACGGCTGCGAGAGCCGCCAAAGGGTCGGGAGGGGCCAAAAGGAGGTCGGCGCCGGCCTGGAGAGCCCGCACCGCCAGCAGGGGGGGATCAGCCAGGTTGGCTAGGAAGTTTTGGTCGAGGCCCTCTGCCACAATGAGACCGCTAAACCCCCACTCTTGGCGCAGCAGCTGGGTCAGCCGCCCCGGCAAAAGAGAGAGCGGCCAGCGCTCGTCCCACTCCGGCAGCACCACTGGCGCAACCGAGATGGCTCCTACCTGGTCCACCAGACCGCGGAACGGCAGCCAGGGTCCTGCTTGCAGCTCCTCCAAGGTGAGGCTTAGGCGAGGACACCAGGGGTCAGCAGTTGGCTTTAGCAACAGCAGGGGGTTGGCCCGCCCCTCTGCCCAGCCCTGGCCGGGGAAGGCTCTGGCGGTGGTTAGAATCCCCTCCGGAACCGCTTGCTCGCAGCCGCGCACAAAGGCCCGCGCCAGTTGCAACGCCAGCTGTGGCTCCTCCGCCAGCGCCAGTCTTGCTAGACCCTGCCCTAGGGGCTCAGCCACCGGGCCAAGCAGCCAGTTGATGCCGATGGCCGCCGCCTCCCGCGCCGTGATCCTTCCCCACTGTTCCGCCCAGCGCTCGGCCTCAGAGCCCAGGCGGCTCAGGCCCAGGGGGTGGGGGAAGGAAGTGGCTCCCTGCAGAGCCAGGCCGCGGCTGGCCTCGGCTGCCACAAGAAGGGGCAGAGTCGCCCAAGACTGCGCCTCCTCAATGAGGAGCAGGGCCTCAGCCACATGGCCATCGGTAATCCAGATGCCTCCAATCCCCACCTCTTGGATCAGCCGCTTGAGAACCTCTCGGGGAGGAGCCTGGGATCCCAGGCGGGCCGAGACCGGCACCACTAGCAGTTGCGCCACCTGCTTTGCCAGGGACAAGGGCTGCTCAAGCGCTGCAACCGGGGGTCCAGAACTACCCATGGACACTCCAGGAAAGTCTTCAGCGAGGGGATCCTATCGCTGGCCACAAGGCTGGGCAAGCACCCATCAGCGCCTTTGGGAAGCCCGGCAGCGGTCGCAGGTGCCGCAGGGCAGACCAGGCTGGTTCTCAGGGTAGCCAAAATGCCGCAGGATGACCTGCCAGCGACAGCCGCGGCTGTGGATGAAGTCGTCCATCCCCTGCCAGGGATCCTGCCGCGGCGGCGGCTGCCAGCGGCGGTGCAGCACTTGAAAGTGAAAGGGAGCTGGCCAATGCAGACAGCCCATCTCCTGCAGCAGGCCCAGGGCCACCCGCGTCTCTCCGGGGGGCAAGTCGGCGTAGGATCCCTGGGGGGGCAGCGTTTGCAGCAAACGCCGCGCCTGGGCCAGCAAGCGCTCCTGCTGGGAATAGAAATAGGCTTGGCGCTGGCGATCGGTGGGATCCAAGAGGCCTGTCGGCTCGGAGACCAACATCAGGGCCTGGCAAGGGCCGCCATCCCGCCCGCCCCGCCCCACCTCCTGCAGGTAGTCCATTAAGTTGGGGGGCGGGTGAAAGTGCAGCACCCAGCGCACGTCGGGCTTGTTGATCCCCAAGCCGAAGGCGTTGGTGCAGACCAGAAAGCGCAGCTCGCCCTCCAGCCAGGCCCGCTCCAGCCGACGGCGGGATCCCGCCTCCAGGCCGCCGTGGTAGGTGGCGGTTTTCTGGTTGTGGCGGCCCAACCACTCGGCCAGCTCCTCCCCATCCCGTCGCGTGCGCACGTACACCAGGCCCGAGCCGGGGTTTTCCGCCAGAAAGCGCAGCAGGCGCCGACGGCGATCCGCTGGGCTCCAGGCCACCGCCACGTTGAGAGAAATGTTGGTTCGCAGCGGGTCAGCGCGAATGCATTCCGGATTCTGCAGGTCGAGGATGTGGCGCAGGCGGCTGAGGGTTTCGGGATCGGCAGTGGCGGTAAAGGCGGCAATGGGAAAGGTAGGCTGGCCCAGGGCAGGGCGCACCAACCCCAGACGGCGGTAGTCGGGCCGGAAGGATCCCCCCCAGTGCACCAAGGTGTGCGCCTCGTCAACAATGAGGCCGTTGAGGGGCACCTGCTGCAGCCGCTCCCAGACTGGCGGGCTGAAGAGGGTTTCCGGCCCCAGATACAGTAGACGCAGCCGGTTCTCCTCCAAAGCCCGCAACACCCGCTTGCGCAGAGCTGGATCCAGCTCGCTGTGCAAACAGGCCGCCGGCAGACGGCGCTTCCAGAGATCCTGCACCTGGTCTTCCATCAGGGCAATCAGAGGCGAGACCACCAGGGTCAGCCCTGTCTGCAGCAGAGCCGGCAGTTGAAAGCACAGAGACTTGCCGAAACCCGTCGGCAACACCACCAGCGCATCCCGCTTCTCCAGCAAGGCGCGGATGACCTGCTCCTGAGGTGGGCGTAGCGCCTCGTAGCCCCAGTACTGCTTGAGGGCCCGTTGAACTTGCTGCCAATCCTGCAAGGAACACTCTCCCCCTCTGCAACCTGAGCCCGCCTGCCCCCCTTGCGAAAGACGCTGATTCTGACACCCCTACCTGTGCGATCCTAGAGCTGGGACTTCCTAGTGCTCCCCTACCCTTGCCATGACAGCCATCGACTCCCCCCGCCTACTGCAGCCCAGGACGGCCTCGGTTCACCGCCGCACCAACGAAACGGACGTTCAAGTGCATCTCAACCTCGATGGCAGAGGGCAGTACGAGATCGACACCGGGATCCCCTTCTTGGACCACATGCTGGCCCAGCTCAGCACCCATGGGCTAATTGATCTCCAGATCAAGGCCGTGGGGGATCTGCACATCGACGACCACCACACCAATGAGGACGTGGGCATTGCCCTGGGACAGGCGCTGGCGCAGGCGCTGCAGGATCGGCGCGGCATTTACCGTTTTGGCCATTTTTGGGCGCCTTTGGATGAGGCCTTGGTGCAGGTGGTGCTGGACTTTTCCGGGCGCCCCCACCTCAGCTATGGTCTGGAGCTGACCGTCGAACGCATTGGCCGCTACGAAACCCAGTTGGTGCGCGAGTTCTACCAGGCGGTGGCCAACCACGCCCAGCTTACCCTGCACATCCGCCAGGTTGCTGGTCTCAATGCCCACCACATCGTCGAGGCCAGTTTCAAGGCCTTTGCCCGCGCCCTGCGCATGGCCGTAGAACGGGATCCGCGCCGACAAGATGGGATCCCCAGCTCAAAAGGGGTGCTGTAACTCTCGCCCAAGCCGGGGACGGCGCGACTGGCCAAAACAGCAGTGCCGCAAGCGGGCCAACTCCGCCTCGCTGAGATCTTGCCACTGGCCAGGAGCCAGACCTGCTAGGGAAAGGGGGCCTAGTCCTACCCGCACCAGCCTTAGCGTTGGGATCCCGACCGCAGCAGTCATGCGGCGCACCTGGCGATTGCGACCTTCCCGCAGCGTCAGCTCCAGCCAGGTGGTGGGGATGGAGCGGCGAAAGCGAATGGGCGGATCCCGCGGTGGCAGATCCGGCTCCTCGGCCAGAACTCTAACCTCAGCCGGTCGGGTCTTTCGCCCCTGGATGATCACTCCCTCTTGCAACTGTTGCAGAGCCTGCGGCGTAGGGATCCCTTCCACCTGCACCCAGTAGGTGCGCTTGTGGCCAAATTTGGGATCGATCAGGCGGGCGTGGAGCTGGCCGTCATCGGTGAGCAAGAGCAGTCCTTCGCTATCGCGATCTAGCCGCCCCACCGGATAGACGCTGGGCACTGGGATGAAGGCCTTGAGGGTGAGGCGCCCTGCCGGGTCGGTAAACTGGGTGAGCACGCCGTAGGGTTTATAAAACTTGAGGTAGCGCATGGCAGACGGCTTCCGTCTTTGGACTAGGCAGTGCAACTTCAACGGTAAGATTCAGGAAGCAGCATTTCTCCACAGGCAGCAGCGTTTGGTGGATTGCACCTGATGGCGATAGACAACACTCTATTCTGGGTTTTAGTGGCAACGGCAGGGCTCTCCCTTCTCAGCTTGGTCTACGTCTGGGTGGACGAAGCCCTCAAACGGCGCCGCTATGAGCGGCAAAAGCAAGAAGAAGCCGTTCCCTCCGCCGCTGCTGCTTCTGAACCTGAAGCCGGGATCCCGCCTGCTGCTTCTGACACTGGATCCGCTGCCCTAGAGCCAGAAGCCGAGCCTAGCCCTCCTGCTCAGGAAGTAACGGCAACCCCTGAAACCCTCGACACCACGCCCGAGCAAGTCGATAAACCAGGGGAAACGCCGGAGACCTAAGGGCAACCTCCTTTCTAACCTCGCTCCAGGAGCAGCTGCGCTAACCTGAGACAGAACTGCCCTAGCCACCGCTAGCGACGCCTCGGGCGACGGATCCCTATGCTGAGCCTGTTGCGGATTGAGAACTTCGCCCTGATCGAGCAGTTGGAGATCCCCTTTGGGGCAGGGCTCAACGTGCTTACCGGGGAAACGGGGGCAGGTAAGTCCATTATTCTCGAGGCCCTCGATGCGGCTTTGGGCGGGCCAGCGCGGGCTTTGCGCAGTGGCAGCCAGCGGGGCCTAGTGGAAGCTATCTTTCAACCCAATGCCGATCTGGAAGCCTGGCTAGAGCAAGAACAGATTGAGCCCCTGGAAGAGGGCCTGGTCTGCAGCCGCGAACTGGCGGTGCGTAGCGGCAAGCTCACCAGCCGCCTGCGAGTCAACGGGGTGGTGGTCAACAAAGCTCAGATGCTCAGGCTGCGCTCCCAACTGCTGGAGATCACTGCCCAAGGGCAAACGGCTCAAATTCAGTCCCCTCAAGCCCAGCGCCGTTGGCTGGATGCCTTTGGCGGCGAAGAGCTGCTGCGGGCACGGACCCAGGTGGCAGCTTGCTACCAGACCTGGAGCCAGCTCAAAGCTGAAATGGAGTCCCGGCAGCAGAGTCAACAACTGCGCCTGCAGCGCCTAGATCTGTTGGAGCTGCAAGCCCGAGAGCTGGCTGCCCTGCGCCTGGAGGATCCCGACGAGCTGAGCAAACTGGAGCGGGAGCGGGAGCGCCTGGCCCAGCGGGTAGAGCTGCGGCAGCAAAGCCATGCCGCCTACCAACTGCTCTACCAAAATGACAGCGGCTCGCCAGCCATCGCCGATCTCCTGGCCCAGGCCGAGCGGCTGCTGCAGAGCATGGCTCAACGGGATCCCGAGCTTGCCCCCTTGGCGGAAATGGTTAGCAACGCCCTCGTGCAGGTAGAGGAAGCGGGGCGGGAGCTGCTGCGCTACGGCGAGGCCCTGGAGGCCGATCCCAGTCGGTTAAGCAAAATTGAACGGCGCTTAGCTCAACTGCGCCAGGCCTGCCGCAAATACGGCCCCACCTTGACGGAGGTGATGGCTCATGCGGAGCGGGTGCAGGTGGAGCTAGCCCGCCTGCGGGACGAGAGCACCGACTTGGAGGAACTAGAGGCGCAGCTGAACCAAGCAGCCCAGGAGCTGGAGCACCACTGCCAGAGGCTCTCCCAACTGCGGCAGCAGGCAGCCCGGAAACTGGAGAGAGCCCTGCTGGAGGAACTCAGGCCCCTGGGGATGAGCGGCGTGCAGTTCCAGGTGCAGATTCAAGCCGGATCCCCCACTGCCGAAGGGGTGGATCAGGTGAGCTTTTGGTTTAGTCCCAACCCTGGGGAGCCCCTGCAACCGCTAGCCGACATTGCCTCCGGCGGCGAGATGAGCCGTTTTCTCCTGGCCTTAAAAGCAGTCTTCAGCCGCGTCGATCCGGTGGCTACCCTGGTCTTTGACG
Organism: Synechococcus sp. O70.1; assembly: GCF_047462215.1. Lineage (NCBI taxonomy): Bacteria > Bacillati > Cyanobacteriota > Cyanophyceae > Synechococcales > Synechococcaceae > Synechococcus > Synechococcus sp. O70.1. Next base: position 93,316 of record NZ_JANSIT010000003.1, read on the forward strand.
AGATCGACGTCGGCGTATCCGGCAAGGTAGCACAGGCCATTGCCGCCAAACTGCACCAGCTTGCCCGTAGCCGCCAGGTTCTCTGCGTTACCCACCAACCCTTGATTGCTGCCCTAGCGGATCACCACCTGCGGGTTCACAAAGTGGTGCAAGAAGGGCGAACTTGCGTGCGGGTGGATCCTCTGGGAGAAGAAGAGCGCCGGGAAGAATTGGCCCAACTGGCTGGCGGCCACTCCGCCCAGGAAGCGATGAGCTTCGTGGAAGCCCTTCTCAAGCAAGCAGCCCAATTGCGCCAGCTGCAGCTGGCTAGCTCTGTTTAGCCCCTGCCTCAGCCCCCTAAAAACAGCTCCAGCACCTGGGGATTGCGCAACAAGTTGGGGCCAGTATCTTCAAAGCGGTTTTCTCCCATCGAGAGGACGTAGCCCCAGTCCGCTAAGCTCAGGGCCTGCTTGGCATTTTGCTCCACCATCAGGATGCTGACGCCAAGGCGCTTGATTTCTTGCAAGAGGGCAAAGGTCTGCTCGACATACAGCGGCGACAGGCCGGCTGTCGGCTCATCCAGCAACAACAGTTGCGGCTCCGCCATCAACGCCCGCCCTATGGCTAGCATCTGCCGCTGCCCGCCGGAGAGGGATCCCGCCGCTTGCTTTCGCTTTTCCCTTAGCGGCGGAAACAGCTCGTAAACCCGCTCCCGTTGGGCAGTGTAGTCGTCGTGCCGGATAAAGGCTCCCATCTCCAGGTTTTCCTCGACGGTGAGGGAGGGAAAGACATTGTTGGTCTGAGGCACAAAGCCGATCCCCCGCCGCACCAGTTGCTCGGCAGCAAGATGCGTGATGTCAGAACCTTGGAACAGCACTCGGCCCGAGCGGATGGTGGCCAACCCAAAGAGGGATTTAAGCACTGTCGATTTGCCTGCTCCGTTGGGGCCGATGATCACCACGATTTGCCCCGGGTTGACCTTGAGGCGGATCCCTTTGAGGATGTCCACGCCGCGGTAGCCGCTATAGAGATCTTGAATCTCGAGCAAAGGAGTCATGGCGGGGATCCCTCCGGTGAGAGGGTGGAGGCCGGTTCCGAGCTGAGGGCATCTGCTAAAGCGATGGATCCCAAATAGGCCTCGCGCACGGCAGGGTTTTGCCGAATTTCCTGCATGGGTCCCTGGGTTAACACCCTTCCCCCCGCCATGACCACCACGTGGTGGCAAAGGCGGGTCACCAGATCCAGGTCGTGTTCAATGATGCAGAAGGTGCAGCCGCGCTCGCGGTTGAGGTACTCAATAAAGCGGATTAGGTCTGCCAGCAACGTGCGGTTGACCCCAGCCCCCGGCTCGTCCAAGAGGATGACCCGCGCATCGGTCATCAGGGTGCGTCCCAGTTCCAGCAGCTTCTTTTGCCCGCCCGAAAGGTTGACTGCCAGTTGATCCCGCAGGTGGATGAGGTTGAGCCGTTCCAAAACTTCTTCAGCCCGAGCCTGAAGCTGGCGCTCCTGCCGCTGTACTCGCCGCCAGCGGAACCAGGCGTTAAATAGGTTTTCTCCAGCCTGATGGGGAGGAACAACCATTAAGTTTTCCAGAACGGTCATGCGGCCAAACTCCCGCGGGATCTGGAAGGTGCGCACCAGCCCACGTTGAAACAACTGGTGGGGAGGCAAGCCCGTGACGTCTTCCCCATCTAGCCAGATGCGTCCGCTATTGGGCCGAATAAAACCGGCGATGATGTTGAAAAGAGTTGTTTTCCCCGCCCCGTTGGGACCAATCAAGCCCGTGATCCGACCAGCTTCGATGCGGAAGGAACAGTGATCTAGGGCATTGACGCCGCCAAACTGTTTGGAGATGTTGTCAATAACGATCACACCGCTACCCTGGGAAAGCTCCATTCCCTAGTAGATTCACTATTTTATGAGCTTTCGTCGTAGGGTAAAGAAGCTTATTTAACCAAACTCGCCGATAGGCTTGCCAAGAAGCCCCCTGGCAGGGGTTGGGTTGGCTCTTGGAGGGAACCCCTTGAGGTGGGCTAACGTCTACTTCTATACCATCGACCTTTGAGAATTGCAGTTTTATTCCCTCATTGGAGCTCATTGGAGGTTCTTGGTTATGTCTCCCATGCACAAACTGACCCGGCGGGCCTTCGCGACGGCGGCAGCCCTGACGGCAGCGGCGCTGGCCACCACCCTGCTGCCAAGCACAGCTCAGCAAGCAGCCAAAGCCCCGATTAAGATAGGAGCGCTGCTGTCTTTGACGGGCGACCTGCAGGCCTATGGGGAGAACTGCCTCAAGGGCATCAAGCTGGCCCTCAAGCAGATCAACGAAGCTGGCGGCGTCCTCGGATCTCAAATTCAAGTGGTGGAGGCGGATGACCAGACGTCAGCCCAGCCGGCTATTGATGCCGCCAAGCGGCTAGTGAACGTGGAGAAGGTGGCCGCCATTGTTGGCGCTTTGGGCAGTGGCGTTACCATTCCGGTGGCCACGACAGTCACGGTTCCCAGCAAGATTCCGCAAATTTCACCGGCCTCTACCGCGCCCACCATCACCACCTTGGACGACAATGACTTTTTGTTCCGCACCGTTCCTTCCGATGCTTTCCAAGGGGTAGCCCTAGCGCAGATTACCCGTGAAGAGAAGCTGGATCGCCTGGCTGTTATCTACATCAACAACGACTACGGCCAGGGTCTAGCCGACAGTTTCAAGGCTGCCTTTGAGAAGCGGGGGGGCAAGATCACCAAGGCCGTCCCCTACGAGCCAGGCAAAGCTTCCTACCGCGGCGAGCTGGATCAGCTCAAGGAAGGGAACCCCCAGGCGCTGGTGGTCATTGGCTATCCAGAAAACGGCGCGGTTATCTTGCGGCAAGCCTTGGAAGGGGGGCTATTTAAGCGCTTTGTCTTAACAGACGGCATGCGCTCTCCTGATCTGGCTGCCCAGGTGGGGGCAGACAAGCTAGAGGGATCCATTGGCACTTCGCCCCAGGCCCGCACTGACACCAAGGCTTACCAGAGCTTTGTTCAAGCCTACAAAGCTGCCTACGGGGAAGTGCCCCCCACTCCCTACATCGACACTGCCTACGATGCTGCCTTCCTTCTGGCTCTGGCCATCCAAAAAGCGGGCAGCACCGATGGCACTGCTATCCGCGATGCCCTGCGGCAAGTGGCCAATCCCCCTGGCACCGAAATCCTGCCTGGCGAGTGGGCCAAGGCGGTGGAGCTGCTGAAGAAAGGGGAAGACATCAATTACACTGGCGCTTCTGGCTCGCTGGACTTCGATGAAAACGGAGACGTAGCCGGAACCTTTGCCCACTGGACCTTCAAGGGCGGGAAGATCGTAGACTTGAAGGTGTTTGAGCCGAAGATCTAAAGACTGGGCTGCTGTTTTCGACGAGTAGGGGTTTGCTGGGGAGATGACTGGCAAGCCCCTGCTTTTCACTGCCAGCGCAACTCCCACTCGTTGGATTTTGGGGTAAGGCCAACCCTCATTGAGGGGAGGACGTCACGCGTACTCGGCAATGACGACCGTGATGTTGTCCCGGCCCCCTCGCTCTTTGGCTGCCTCGATTAACTCCAGGACAAGCTGCTCCAGGTCTGGCACCTTCAAGCAATATTCGGCAATGACTTCGTCGTCCAGCTCCTCGGTTAGTCCATCGCTGCACAACAGGAGGCGATCCCCAGGAAGCAGGGTAATGGGTTGGATAGCAGGTGGCCCTGTGTCAGGCCGGCCCAGGCAGCGCTCAAGGATGTGCCGCCAGGGGTGGATGCGGGCCTGCTCTTGGGTTAACTCCCCCTGGCGAACCGAGCGGGCGACTAGGGTGTGATCTTCCGTCATCTGCTGCAGCTGGGATCCGCGCAGGCGGTAGAGGCGGGAGTCGCCGATGTGAGCACTCCAGCAATTGTTGTTGGGATCCACCATCGCCACCACCACAGTGGTGCCCATGTCTGCCCGTTGCGGGTTTTCCCGCTGATCTTTGAGAATGGCCTCGTTGGCGGCTTCCACTGCTTCGCTGAGGAGCTTGGGCGCCGGCACCATCTCCCAGCCTCGATCCAAATAGGCTCGAATGGTCTCAACTGCCAGCTGGCTGGCTACGGCTCCTGCTGCATGTCCACCCATGCCATCGGCAACGATGAAGTAGCGACCTTCCGGATCGCAGTAGTAAGCATCCTGATTGCCGCTGCGAACCTTGCCCGGATCCGTAGCGCCAGCATAGCGTCGCATCACCTCAGCCGATCCAATTCCTTTGCCTTTAAGAGTACCCTGAGCAGCGCCGCGGCGGCCAAGACAGCCAAGGCCAGGGTGACCATCGCTAAAGTAGCATGCCCAGCCAAAAATAGCTGCGTGGCGCTAAGAAAAAAAGTTGCAAACAGCACCGCGTAAGTGGTGCCCCAGCCCGTCGAGTTGAGCTGACGCAGCAGGCGTTCCGTCTCACTGGAGCGAACCCGCAGGCGCAGCTCCCCCTGTTCCAATTTACTTAAGGCCGTCTCCAGGCGGCGGGGCAGGCTAAGGCTGGTGCTGGTAAACTCTACCGCCTGGCGGCTGACCTGAGCCAGCAGGGTTTCCCTCTCCGGTTGGCTACTGTTCATGAGCTCCTCTGCAAAAGGCTTGGCCACCTCAATAAAGTTAAACTCCGGATCCAGCCCTTTTCCCAGCCCCTCCAGGGTCGTGAGGGCTCGCAGGACAAAGGTAAAGGTGGCGGGGAAGCGAAACGGCTGCTCATAGGCCAGCTCGTAGAGGTCTTCGCTGATGGCCGCCACCGAGATCTCGTCCAGCTTGCTGGAGAAGGGTTTGTCTAGGAAGTGATCCAGAAGGTACTGCACCGAGCGGCGTACTGGTGCCAGATCGGCAGTGGGTACTAGAACACCCAGCTCCACCAGCAGGGCCACCACCTGCTCGGCATCTTTGGCCACCACCGCTGCCAGCATACCTGCCAGTTTTTCCTTGATGCCGGGGCGAAGGCGCCCCATCATACCGAAGTCGTAGAAGATCAGCGTGCCATCTGGCTTGACGGCAATATTGCCGGGGTGGGGATCGGCGTGGAAAAAGCCGTCCTTGAGCAGTTGCCGCAGATAGGCCTCCGCCCCCAAGCGGGCCAAAGCCTTGCGATCCAATCCCGCCGCGCTCAGCGCCTCGTAGTCGCTAATTTTGATCCCTGGCAGGTATTCCAATGTCAGCAGACGGGGGGAGGTGTAGCGCCAGTACACCTTGGGAACAGCAATCTGGGGCATGTCGCGAAAGTTGCGGCGGAAAGTGTCGGCGTTGCGGCCCTCGTTGAGATAGTCCACCTCCTCCCAGAGGGTGCGGCGACACTCTTCGTAGATGCCAATCCAGTCGCGGCCCGCTCCACCCCACGGGGTGTGGTGCTGAAAAAACTCAGCAATGCCGCGACCGATCTCCAGGTCAATGGTAAATAGCTGCACCAAGCCCGGCCGCTGTACCTTCACCACCACTTCTTCGCCGCTTTTTAGCTTGGCGCGATGCACTTGCCCCAAGCTGGCTGCCGCCAAAGGGGTGGGATCGAAGTAGCTGTAAATCTGCTCAATGGGCTTGCCGAGCTCCTGCTGCACGATGGTCGCCACCTGTTCGTAACCAAAGGCGGGCACCTGATCCTGCAGCTTGGACAGCTCCTCGACGTACTCGGAGGGGAAGAGATCGGCGCGGGTGGAGAAAAACTGCCCCACCTTAATAAAGGTAGGGCCGAGGTGGAGCAACGTCTCGCGGATCCAAATGGCTCGGGCGCGGCGGCGTTTAGCCTTTCGCTCTGGCGTGGGCTGCCCCCCATAGCTCCAGGCCTGCTGATCCAGCCAGAGATAGAAGAGCCAGGTCAGCACAAAGCGCCAGATGTCGAAAAGACGGCCCCAACGGCTGTAGTTCTCTCGGGCCCACCGGTAGGCGGTATAGGGCTTAGCAGGCTTGGATCCCTTTGCTGTGCTTGCCTTCAAGCGCTTCGATTCCGGTACTTCTGCAACTCAGAGCGTAGCTGCGCCACCTCGGCCCGCAGGTCATCTAGAGTTGCCTGCAAATCCTCCACCTTGTAGGTGGACGAGGCCATCTCTTGGGTAGCTAGCGATGCTTCCGCCTCAGCTCGGGCCATGACATCCTGGGCAAAAGTCTGCCAGCCCTCCTGCAGCTCTGCCCACAGCTTGCCCACCTCCGCAGCAAGGTCGGCAAGAGCGCCTTCCCAACGCTCGCGCAGAACATCGGCCACTGCTTTGCCGACGAAAAAAGCTCGCACAACGGGATTCCTCATGTAGCCCAAGTGTTAAGAAGCATCACCCAGATTATAACGAATCTTGCCGCAACCGAACTGCCGAGCCCCCCCAGCCAAACAGCCTCGGAGCATCGGCCCGGCAGTCCCGCAAGCAATTGTCCTAGAGAGCTTGTCTAGGGCTAGCGACGGTTGGTGGTCATGTCGGGAATCTTTAGATCGAAGACGCTAATGTTTTGCCGCGCTGCCGGCTTGGGATTGAGCATGCGAGCCATGTTGAGGAAGTTCTCCGGATCGCCGGGCTTAGGCAAGCGAACAACCCGATAGGTGCGCACCACCTCCCGAGCCGAGGGCCTCACGCCGGAGATATCCCGCCAACGGGCTCCGTAGCGGGGGGTAACCAAGTTGGTTGGTTTCTCCGAAAGGCGGCGGCGCTGGTAGGGCACCACATCGTCCCCAAAAGCAGCGTCGTACTCCTCGCTATCGACAATGGCGTCGATAAAGCCGTCTAGGCCGCGGGTGGCCAGAATGATGGAGTACTTGATGCGCTCCATTTGGCTGTAGGTGGGCCGACCCAGGAAGCGCTGGAAGGTGATCTCAACGAAGCGGTAGTTGTCGTTGGGAACCATGACCAAGTCGCGGTAGACCTCCGACTTGCCCAGGCCCCGGATAAACTCTTTTACCGAAATTGCTCCATTGCGCAGCTGGGATTCCAGCGCTTTCTGCCGGTAGCTCTCCAGCATCAGGTGCTCGCTGAAGATTTGGCGGTAGGCGGCGCGGATAACATTCTCAATGCCCGCCGGGTCATCGGGGCGGTAGACGGGCGGAGTTTCGTCGCTGGGTACAAAGTAGCGGTTTACCCGCTCGTTTTGCGTAGTGGGGCGATCGGCAATCAACGGAAGAGACATAGGCTGTGCTCCTAACAAGAAACAAACAACAAAGAAAAGAGCCTACGCCTCCCTAGCCAGTTCCTGCTGGCTTAGGCGAGCGCGGAGAGGGATCAGAGGATCCGCATCCTGCAAAGCTATCTGAAGGGCTGCCTCGGCAGCAGCTCGCAGAGAAAGTTCTCCCAGGCGGGCTAGATCCGTTAGGGCTGCAACGGCGGCATAGCGCACTCCCCAATCGGCATCCCCCAGGCATTGCCGCAGTAGCTGCAAAGCTTGCTCTTGATCGGACAGGGGTCGCTGGGCAGCCACCCGTCCCAGCCCGCGCGTTGCTGCCCGCCGCACGCTGGGGGCAAAATCGGCCACAATGGCCTCGACCAAAAAGGGGTAGGCATCCCCATGGCCAATGCGGGCTAAAGCTCGCACCGAGTAGGCCCGCGCCCCGTAGTCAAAGCCGTCAATGTTGGCCAGCAAGGGCTGTACTGCCGCTTCTCCAAAGCGCAGCACCTCCTCCAGAGCCGCCTCCCCTACAGCAGGACGGTTGAAGCCAAAAGCGCGAATGAGCAGGGGGATCCCTTCTACCTGTCCTAGGGATCCCAGGGCTCGCACCACCCCCAGCAGCTCTGCCTCTGAAGTGGCCTGCTCCAGCTGGGTAGCCAGTTGGGCCACAGCAGGAGGAAGCCCTTGTGCAGCTGATGAAGAGGACATGACCAGCCTAGAAGCTAAGGTAGTAAGGTTAGAGGTTCCAGGTCTAAAACAGCTTGTCCAGCTGGGGGATAATTGCCGCTGCCACCTGATCTGGCGGCACCCACCCCAACTGCAAGGCCACGTCAAACAGCCGCTTTAAAGCATTGAGGCGCAGGTTGAGGGCTACGTTGGCGGTTGCCAGCAGGGATGCCCCCGCCAGCCAGCCCGATTCAGCCAGATCAAAGAGGGCCGCCTGGCGCAAGCTAAAGTTAGGGTGGGCTAGCAGCGCCACCAAAATCTGGGTCAGCTCCTCCGCTTGAGTAAAGCGATAGAGTACCCAAGCTGCTGCCGAGCGCACTCTTTCTGAGGGGTGATCTAAGAAGGGCCGAATGGCCGCTTCCGCTTCTGTGGCGTTGAGGTGGCCCAGCGCCTCAATGAAAGCCTCCCAAGGCTGCTCCTCTTGCGACCTTAACAAAGCTAAAAGAGGCTGCACCGCTCGCCTGTCTCCCAACTGGGCTAGAGCGTAGGCCGCCTCCTCTCGCACCAGCAAATCGCTACAGCTAAGCGCCTCAATTAGCCCAGGTACCGCCCGGACATCGCCAATCTGCCCTAGAGCTTTAGCGGCACTGCGCCGCAGCGGATAGCCTCCCAACGCTGTGCGATCCCGCTCGTCCTGCAGCGCCAATAGCAAAGGCTCCACTGCCCGCGCCTCGCGAGTCGTGCCCAGGTACCAGGCTGCATAGTAGCGATCCTGCGGATCGTCTCCTTGCAGCCAAGCTATTGCTTGCTCCCAGGTAAGCTGCTGGGGCAGCACCGCCGTGTTGGAGGCTATGCGAGCTGTTGCCGAACCGTTCATGTAACTAGGGCAGCTCTCTCAACGACTGCTTGCCCAGAGCCACGCTCCAGCGCAGCCAGATCCTTCACTGGGAAGTAGGAGATCCCGTAAGAGGAGTAACCCGGAGAACCTTGCCACCCATCCGGAGAATGCGCTGCATCTCAGCAGACAGCCGGCTGTAGGGAACTGTAAGCGTAGCAGTGCTGCGGCGTACCTTCGCTGAGGTGGTCAGGGCATCGGGCGGGTTAAGGAGGCCAGTGTACTCAATCTTGTAAACCCGGCTACCGGCTTCCGTTAGAGCTTCCGGGCTGCTGGTGCTTTGACCAAACATGGCTTTCCCCCGCTGTTAACACTCCCGCTTATCAAAGTCGCATGGGCAAAAAGGAGCTTTTCCAAAGGGCTATCAAGCTGCTTTGCAGCAAGTTTAGGAATGCCTTCCCTCTGGCTTGAGCCTGCAGGCAAGCAACCCGGCTTTCTCCAGGCTGCTGCCTGCCAGGCAAACTGCTAGAAGGAATTGCCCTCCTGCCTAAGGAGGCCTAGCTTAGCCTCCCCTAGCTAAGGGCGTTGATGGCGTAATCGAAGTAGATGGCAGCTTCATTGGCCGCTTGGCCCTTCAGCATGCCCAGAGCACGGCTCTTCATGTGTTGCAGAGCCACAATGTACCAGCTGGGGGAAAGGTTAAAAGCGCGGTTCACTTCCCGCAGACCGGCCACCAGGTATTCATCGAGAGGACCAGTGCCACCGGCAACCAGCGAGTAGGTGATAAAGCGCAGGTAGTAGCCGATGTCACGGGCACACTTGGCCTGGAAGACCTCGCCATGCCCCATTTCACCCGGCTGGCTCAAGTAGGGGAAGCGCTTGAACACTTCCTGCACCGCTTCGCGCACCAGCGTCTGCTGGTTCTGGGTCAACACCCGAGCCGCTTCTAGGGAGGCAGCAGCCCGCTGGTAGCGACCGCTCACCGCCTGCAGCTCGCTGGCGTTGAGAAAGCGCCCTTGATTGTCAGCAGCGGCAATTGCTTCGGTGATAACGGTTTTCATTTGCAACTCCTCAATACGTTGACTGTTAGTAAAAGCAACCAACAGGCAGCTCCTTTACTGCCCCGTTAGATCTCGGCTGGCTATGAAAGAAACTGACCCTCGCCGAAAACCGAGATACCTTACAGAATGGCAGCAGCCGCCTTATCGAAGTAGCTGGCCACTTCGCTTTGGATTGCTGAGCAGTCGCCAGGGGTGATGCCGTTTGGATCCATAATCTTGGCCAGGGCTTCCCTCTTCATGGCCGCAATGGCATTGGCCATGGAGCTGGTGGGCACCCCCAGGGCAATGTAAGTTTCTCGCAGACCGTTCAGGCAGCGATCTTCCAGCACTGAGCTGTCCCCTGCCAAGGTGGCATAGGTAATGTAGCGCAGGATAATCTCAAGGTCGCGCAGGCAAGCAGCCATGCGACGGTTAGTGTAGGCGTTACCACCAGGAGCAATGAGATCTGGCTCCTGGGCAAACAGAGAACGGGCTGCGTTGACCACAATTTGAGCAGCGTTGCTGGTCATGCGATTGACGGCATCCAGGCGCTTGTTGCCTTCTGCCACCAAAGCTTCCAAACGAGCAAAGTCTTGTTCGCTTAGAAAAGCCCCACGTGCATCTGCCTGAGTAATCACCCGGGTAAAGGCGTCTTGCATAATGGATCTCCTTTTTGTTTTTTTCCAAAGTCAAGGATGAGCGACTGGCTGATCCTCTCAAAAGCCAGCTACCGAGCCTTGCTGGATGCGGAATCTGCTTCCCAAAAACCGGGGATACCGTGGAGGTTGCTTGAAACTCCCCCACTGAAGCCCCAGAGTTTGAGATCGGTCGAGAACTCCTGCAACCTTCAGACAGCCGAGCATCCAGGTCAATTTTATAGCGCGGGAGCGATGAGGATTTTGTGAAGATTTACAAACAAGCCGACACCGAAAGGTCTAGTCGGCTGCCGAGCTTCCAGTTCTAGAGTCCAGCGAGCAGGGAATTGGCCGGCAGGGGGCTAAAAGGATGTAAATATTTGTTTCATTCCCTTTGAGGGCTCCGGCTGCAGCCGTCAAAGGTGCAGAGTTCCCACTCCTTGCAGGGCAGCCTTGAGATCGCGGCAGAAGTAGGCAATCTGTTGCAGCCCCTGGGCAGGGGTGGGAGCTCTGGTCAGCCGCTGCACAAAGGCGCTGCCAACAATGGCTGCATCTGCTCCCCAGAGGGCGATCTGGCGGGCTTGCTCGGGGGTAGAGATGCCGAAGCCCACCCCAATCGGCAGGGAGGTGGATTGGCGCAACTGCTGCAGCAAGGCAGGGAGCCGCTGCTCCAGAGTGGATCGCTCGCCGGTAACGCCGGTGGTGCTGACCAGGTAGACAAAGCCGCTGGAGTGTTGGGCGATGCGCCTCATGCGCTCAGGGGGGCTGGTGGGGGCCACCAGTAAGATGAGGTCGATCCCCTCTGCCTGCGTCGCTTCCCGCAGGGGTTCAGCCTCTTCTAGGGGTAGGTCGGGGACGACTAAGCCGGCACAGCCGGCCCGGCGCAGCTGCTGCACAAAGGTGGGAATGCCGAGCTGGTAGATGGGGTTATAGTAGGTAAAGAGGATGAGAGGGGCCTGCAGCGAGAGGCCCTGCAACCCCTGCAAAATGGCGCCCAAGGTCACGCCCCGCCGGAGAGCACGGCTAGCTGCTGCTTGGATCACCGGCCCATCGGCCAGGGGATCCGAGTAGGGCACCCCCAGCTCGATAAGATCGGCGCCGCTCTGATCCAGAACCTGCAAAGCCTCAAAGGTGGTTTCCAAGTTGGGATCCCCGGCGGTGAGGTAGGGGATGAGGGCTTTTTCGCCGCGGCTGCGCAGCGCCTGAAAGCAGGCTGTGATCCGAGTGGGCATGGGATCCATTCGATTCTGAGGAGATTGAGAGCATCCCCCACTGTAGCGCCTGCCGGGATCCCTAGGGGAGAGGCACGAAATCGTAGCCGGTACCGGAGCGGTTGCCGGGCTCAACCCGCACCAGCACATAGGGAGCATTGCGGTCGCCGGAGGGCAAAAAGCGCACCTCTCCCGAAGCCCCGTCCTGGAGGAGGAAGTTGGGATCCTGCAAACGGGCCAGCACAGCGTTGCGGCTGGTGGCTCCTTGGCTGAAAGCTTGCAAGAAAACCCGGGTGGCATCATAAGCCAGAGCGGTGCGCCAGCTCACCTGCCCTCCCCAGAGCTGGGCTGCCTTCTGGGCAAACTCGCGGCTGCGCGGCACCTGGGGATGCCAGGGTACCGCCACCACCAAGCCCTCTACCGCTGCTCCCCCTTCTTGCAATGTGGTGAGGCTGAAGAGCACATCGCCGCCCAGAAGAGCAAGGGGCTTACCAGCTACAGCGTTCTCGCGGGCTACGGCCAGGGCTTTTTCGGCTACGGAAGCCGTGGGAGCTAAAAAAGCTACCTGGGCTCCTTGGCCGACGGCCCTTTGCAGGCTGGCCTGGGGGTTGAAGTCCGACGCCGATAAGTCGAACTCCGCCAGCACGATGCCCCCTTCGCTGGTCAGGGTGGAGGCAAAGGCGTCCCGCAGGCTGGTACTATAAGCGCTGTTGGGGTTGTAGAAGATGGCCACCCTTTGCAACCGCAACGTGTTGAGAGCATAACGGGCCAGTTGCGTGCCGGCCACTTGATCCGAGGGCACGGTGCGAAAAATGGCATCCCCCAGCATGCTGATGCGAGTGCTGGTGGAGGTGGAGGAGATCATGGCCAAGCCGGCAGGCTGATAAACCTCGGCCGCAGCCAGGGTGGCATCGCTGGTGTTATGGCCAATCACCCCCAAGATCTCAGGCTGCGCCACCAGGGCTTTGGCCACCGCTGCTGCTCGCTCAGGGTTATCGCCATCGTCGGCAATCACTACCCGCAGCAGCCGTCCTCCGATTCCCCCCTGTTGGAAAAGCTCCTCCTGAGCTTGCGCCACCCCGCGCAGGGTCTCTTTGGCGCGGTTGGGGTTGCTGGAGATGGGCACCACCACCGCCAGGCTCAAGGGACTGCCCTGCTGCTGGGCGCGGGCGTTGTTCAAGAAAATGCGAGCTTCTGGGTCGTTGCGGTTGCTTTGCAGACCCATCTCCAACACCGAGATGGCCGCGCTGAGGTTACCTTGGCGCAATAGCTCCGCCGCTGCCGTGGCCGTGGGGCTGCTATCGGCAAACAAGGTGCGCTCGCCGCTGGTCAGGAGCAGATCTTGTGCTCCACCCCTCAACCCTGGCAGCGATACTGGCGGTAGAGAAATGCGTTCCGGCCAGCGAACATAGCCCGCCCGCCAAGCACGATGACCGCCCCAGAGTAGCAATAGACCCAGGACGATGTAGACAATGGGTGGCGGAGACTTGACAACCATGATTCAGGGAAGAAAACGCCGACCTTCGGCCAGCAAAGACACTGATCGCGCCCTCAGGGATCCTCAAAAACCCGTCTTTTCAGGGACTTTCAGAGGCTTCTCGAAGAATAACTTAAGGGTGGGGACGGTAGGAAGGGCTGTTGCGGTATTGGCGCTCTAGCTGCTCCACAATGGAAATGGGAACGGATGAGGTCTCGGAGGGCTCTTCTGGCGAGGTGCCGATCTGCGTCTCGGTCTCCACATTGAACTGCCGAGATGTTGCCCAAACCACTGCTGCAATCAGCAAAAGGACGATAGCGGCACCGTAAAGAAAGGCGACGATGGCCATCGGGTCAATGGTTTAGCTTTCCCCTTCCATGATAAAGGCTGTCGAGAATTACCCACTTCAGGATCCCTTAGAGCAAGCCCTATGGGACTGGCACCGAGGCCAGGCCAAGGGATCCCTGCTCTTGCATGCCTACGGCCTGGAGGGGATCCCGTTGGCGGAAGAGCCCCAGGTGGTCTCCCCCGAGGTGTTCTTCACCCAAGAGCTGCCGGAGGTGGAGGCCATGGCTTTGGATCTCTGTCGCGGTCGGGTGCTGGACATCGGCGCCGGCACGGGCCGCCACAGCCTGCTGCTGCAGGAGGAAGGATTGGCCGTGGCTGCCTTGGATCGCTCGCCCGTGGCGTTGCAGATCATGGCCGAACGGGGAGTGCGCTGCCGCATTGCTGCCGATCTTTTCCACTGGGCAGGGCCGGAAGAGCCCTTCGACACGCTGCTATTGCTGATGAACGGCGCTGGCCTCCTGGGATCCCTAGAGGGGTTGGAGCGTTTTTTGTGCCGGGCTCGCCATTGGATTCAGCCCACCGGCCAGTTGCTTGTGGACTCTACCGAGCTCAGCGACTTCAGCGAAGAGGGCGACTCGGCGCGTCTGGAGGATCTGCTGCAGGATCCAGAGCCGACCGTTCCTAGGGACTTAGAGGGGGGGAAAGCAGAAACCAAGGTAGTGAACTTTGTGGCTGAGTACAACGGCCGGCGCGGGGATCCTTTCCCCTGGCTTTTTGTGGACCCGGAAACCCTGCTGCACTATGCCCACGCCAACGGCTGGCAAGGACAAATTCTCTACCAGGAGGCGGAGGGGGCTTTCCTAGCGCGGCTTACCCCTTTGTGAGCGGCTCATCTCTAGGGAGGCCAGCCAAACCCCACAGCAGGGCTCTAGGCGATACTCTAGTAAGGTGTTCTCGAGTTCAACCGGTGCAAACGATGGCTCAGCCTGCCCTGCGCATCCTGCTTGTGCGCCACGGTGAGAGCACCTTCAACGTCGAAAATCGCATCCAAGGTCGCTCCGATCTCTCTCGCCTCACCCCCAGTGGAGAAGCGCAGGCGCAACGGCTAGCTGAGGCCCTGACCGGGATCCCTTTGGATTACGTCTACTCTAGCCCTCTCTCCCGCGCCCTCGACACTGCCCACATTCTTCTCAAGGAGCGAGCGGGGGTCCCTTTGTTGATTAGCGAGCAGCTGCGGGAGATTGACCTAACGGAGTGGGAAGGCCTGACCTTTGCCGAGGTGAAGGAAAAGTACCCAGAAGAGTACTCCCGATGGCGGTACCATCCCGAGGAGCTGGAGCTAGGGGGACGCTTTCCGGTGCGGGATCTCTGGCAGCAAGCCCAGGGCTTTTGGCAACAGTTGGCTGAGCAGGTGCAGGCGGATCCCCGCTCAGAGCGAGGGAAGGATCCTAAGCATCCCCTCAACGTTCTTATCGTCGGCCACAGCGGCCTCAACCGTGCCCTGGTCAGCACGGCCATTGGCTTGGGGCCAGTCCACTACCACCGCCTGGGGCAAAACAACTGTGCCATTAGCGTCCTCAACTTTCCCCAGGGCCTGGGGGGGCCACCCCAACTGGAATCCTGGAACATCACCGCCCATCTGGGCCAATCCCTGCCCCAGCGCAAGCAGGGGATGCGCATTCTGCTGGTGCGCCATGGAGAGACGCAGTGGAACCGGGAGCAACGCTTCCAGGGGCAGCGGGATATCCCCCTCAACGCCACCGGCGAGGAGCAGGCAGCCAAGGTAGCCGAATTTCTGGCGGATCAGCCGCTGAATCTAGCCTTTTCCAGCCCCCTCAAGCGGCCCTGGGCTACTGCTGATGCCATTTGCCGCTACCACCCCAACCTCATTCTGCGTCCAATGGTGGAGCTGCAAGAAATCTGCCACGGCGACTGGGAGGGCAAGCTGCAGAGCGAGGTGGAGGCCCAATACCCCGGCGAGCTGGAGCGCTGGCAGCGGGATCCTGCGGCCGTGCAGATGCCCAACGGGGAAAATCTCTACCAAGTTTGGGCCCGCACCCGCTCAGCCTGGGAAGAAATTTTGGCCACTACTGCTGCTCAGTTTCCTGAAGGTACGGCAGTGGTGGTAGCCCATGATGCCATCAACAAAGCCATCATCTGCCAGTTGTTCGACCTTTCTCCCCATGCCTTTTGGATCTTCAAGCAAGGCAATGGCGGCATTACCGTCATCGACTACCCGGAAGGAAAGGAGGGTGCCCCAGTCTTAAGAGTGCTCAACCTCACCACCCACCTGTCCGGCCAGATTTTCGACTGCACCACGGCGGGCGCTCTCTAGGGGGTAAGAGATGGGATCCCCTCTCCTTGCCGACCTGGGTTTGCCAGACATTTGCCTCCAAGGGGTACGCCTGTTGGATCCCTGCCGCCAGCGCGATGGCGTGGCTGACGTTTGGCTACGTCGGGGCCGCCTCCTGCTTGTCGAGGCAACGGCAATCCCCCCCGCCAAGATCCCACGTCTGGACGCCGCCGGCTGGGTGCTGGGCCCAGGCCTGATCGATTTGTACACCTCTAGTGGCGAGCTGGAAGACAATGGCCTCTCCGCTGGCCGCGAGACTCTCACTTCCTTGGCAGCAGCGGCGCGGGCAGGCGGCTTTACCCAAGTTGGCCTGCTGCCCACTCCTCTTGCGGGGACGGCAGCCTTTCCCGTGCTGGATCAGCCAGAGCAGCTAGGTCGCTATCGTCGCCGGCCTGGGGATCCTCGCTGGCTGCCCTGGGCTGCCTTGAGCTTGGGTGGCCGGGAAGAAGCTCCCAGCCCTTGGGGAGAGCTGGCCCGCGCTGGAGCCATTGGCTTTGTGGCCCGGCTTGGGGGAGCAGAGTCGCTGCGCTCCCTGGCCCTGGTGCGACAAGCTCTGGAGTACTTGCGGCCCTGGAACAAGCCCCTGCTGGTTTGGGCCTGGGATCCCACCCTAGGTGGTTCGGGCAGTCTCTACGAGGGGGTATGGGCTCTGCGCCTGGGGCTAAAGGGCATCCCAGCCAGTGCCGAGACCGCCGCCCTAGCCCGCCTCCTGGAAGTGCTGCGCAGCGTTCCCTCGCCGCCGCCAGTGCATGTGATGCGCCTCAGCCAGGCCCGCAGCCTGGAGCTTATCCAGCAGGCGCAGGCAGAGGGGCTGCCGGTTACCGCCAGTACCACCTGGATGCACCTCCTCCTGTCTGAGGAAGCTGTCTTCGAGCGCGGCTACGATCCCAACTTGCGCCTACTGCCTCCTCTTCCCCGTGCCGCCGACCGGGAGGCCCTCATTGCCGGGATCCGCAGCGGTAGCCTGGGCATTGCCGTCGATCATGCCCCCTACACCTACGAGGAGAAGACCCTGCCCTTTGCCGACGCACCCCCTGGGGCCATGGGCCTGGAGCTGGCCCTGCCGCTGCTGTGGCAGAACTTGGTGGAGACGGGAGCGCTGACGGCGCTACAGCTCTGGTCGGCCCTTAGCCTCTACCCGGCCCGCTGCCTGGGGTTGGAGCCGCCCAGCCTGGAGCCCGGAAGCGATTGGGTGCTCTTTGATCCAACCCATACCTGGACAGTTTCGGCAGCCACGCTCCGCTCCCACTCGCAGGCCACTCCCTGGCTGGGCAAGACCCTACGCGGCAGGGTGCTGCACACCCACGTGGAGGAAGAGAGCAAGCGCTGAGCTGCAGAAGGAGACATTGCCCTCCCCCTGGCTTGACAATGGAGGTAGGAAGGGGATCCCCAGCTTGCCCAATGCCAACGCAGATTCTTCCCCCCACCCCCGAGCACCTTGCCCTAGCCGCTGAAGCCCTGCGGCAGGGTCAACTGGTAGCCATGCCTACGGAGACGGTGTACGGCCTGGCGGGCCACGGCTTCAACGAACAGGCAGTGGCCACCATCTTTGCCGTCAAGGAGCGCCCCCGTTTCGATCCCCTGATTCTGCACCTGCCCGCTGGGGTCTGCCTTGAGGCGCTGGACGGGGAGCTGGTGGATCTGTCGGCTTTTACTGCCGCCGCCCGCGCTCGGCTGGGATCCCTTGTCGACACCTTCTGGCCGGGCCCGCTGACGCTGGTGCTGCCCAAGGGACCCCGGGTGCTGGATCTCGTCACCAGTGGCTTGCCTACAGTGGCGCTGCGGATGCCTGCCCACCCCGTGGCCCAGGCTTTGCTGCAGGCAGTTCAGGTGCCTCTAGCTGCCCCCAGCGCCAACCGCTTTGGCCGCCTTAGCCCCACCTCAGCTCAGGCTGTCTATGCCGAGTTGGCGGGGCGGATCCCCTACATTTTGGACGGAGGAGAGTGCAGCGTGGGTTTGGAATCGACCGTGCTTAAGCTCAGCCCTGACGGCACGCCCACGCTGTTGCGCCCTGGCGGGATCCCGCGGGAAGTGCTGGAAGCTCATCTCGGCCTGCCCCTCCAGACTGCACCGGACAGCAACCTAAGGCCCGAAGCACCGGGAGGGCTCAGCAGCCACTACGCCCCCACCAAGCCCCTCTGGTTGTTGCCCGTTGCCTTTGACCAGCTCCGCCCTGAGGAGTGGCAGCGGTTGCGGCAGGAGACAGCTGAACATGCCCACCTGGGCGTCCTCAGTTTCTCAGCCGATGCCCAGGCGCTGGCGGAGAGCTTTGCCCACCACTGGGCGGGAGTTGCGCTGACCTTTGAATGCCTGGGGCCGGATCCCACTGCGGCAGCGCGGGCTCTCTTTGCCAGCCTGCGCCGCTTGGACGAAGGGGCAGCCACCCTGCTGCTGGCTGAGCCCCCCCCGGTTTTGACAGGGCTGGGCTATGCGATTATGGATCGGCTACGACGGGCCAGCAAGCCATGGAAGACTCCCCTCTTGTCGCCATCGTGATGGGCAGCGATTCGGATCTGCCCACCTTGGCCCCCGCCGCTCAGGTGTGCGAGGAGTTTGGGATCCCCTATCTCCTCCAGATCCTCAGCGCTCACCGCACCCCCGAAGCAATGGTGGAGTTTGCCCGCAGTGCCCACACCCGCGGCATCCGCGTCATCATCGCCGGCGCTGGCGGGGCGGCCCATCTGCCGGGGATGGTAGCCTCCCTTACCCCTCTGCCAGTCATCGGGGTGCCGGTGTTCAGCCAATCCCTGCAGGGGCTGGACTCCCTGTATTCGATAGTGCAGATGCCCAAGGGGATCCCCGTGGCTACCGTAGCCATTGGCAACGGCTATAACGCCGGTCTCTTGGCGGTGCAGATCCTAGCCAGCGGGGATCCTGAACTGCTGCAGCGGGTGCTTGCCTACCGGGAAAACCTCAAGCAGGCTGTGCAGGAGAAAAATGCCCAGTTGCAAGCTCAGGGGTGGAAAGCCTATCTCCGATCTGCCGACAGAGCATAATTAAAGCGTTGACCTGTCTTGGCGAAGAAAAAGTTGGGAGAGTTGCCGGCGGTGAAGAAGGGATCCAGTCGCCCCTCTTCTGGCCAGGGATCCTGGCAGGAGTATCTTCAGCGGGTTCAGAAAGGGGCAGAGGAAAGGGGAGCTCAAGCGGCGGGGTGGCTGCTGGGGGAATCGCAGGGGCGGGTTTTGGCGGTGTCAGGCTTGGCGTTGGCGGGGCTAGCCTTTTGGCACTGGCGCCTGGCCCTTTCCCTAGCAGTGGGCACTGGGGTGATGCTAGGGGTGTACGCGGCTTGCAGCCCTGAGTTTAGCCGCCGCTGGCAGGAGTGGCAGGCTTGGTTTCGCCAAGCTGACCGCTCCCTTTTGCTAGCCGTTACTGGTGGGGCAGCCGCCACCCTCGGCACCTACCTTGTGGTCTCAATCTGGGCAGAAGCCAACCAGCGCTGGCTGGCCACGGGCGCCATTGTGCAGGGGCTAGCCACCTTTGCCTTGCTGTCACTGCTGTTTTGGGAGTGGCTCAGCCGCCGGCAAGAGCGGCAGCGTTCTCAATGGGAGCGGGATCTTAGCGACATTGCTTCCCCCGATCCCTACAGGCGGCTGCTGGGGGTACGCCGGCTGCAGAGCCGCCTGCCCCATCTGGATCCCGAACAAACTCGGCTGGCAGTGGATTATCTGCGCCTGGCCCTTGACCAAGAAACCGTGGCCGTTGTGCGGGAGGCCCTCTTGGAAGCCCTGCAGGGATGGGGAATCCTGCGCCGCCTTAACGATTTGACCAGTCCCAACCCAGCTGAAAGCGGCGGCGATCCCTCGGCAAGCCGCAGAGGCAACGCCTAAACAGCTAGCAGCTCCACCACGGGAAGTAAGGAACTCGAGCCAGAGGCTGTCCGTCGTAAAGAGTGTAAACCTACTCTTTACGGAGGGTTACATTCCATGGTTCGCAAGCTCTTCACGCTCTCTTTAGCCGTTGCCTCGGCCACAGTGTTGGCTGTGGCTCCTGGAGTCCATGCCAGCAGCCCTAGCCCAGCGCCTGCAAGCGCGAAGACTGCGGCTCCTGCCCAAAAAGCCAAAACCATTGTGGATGTTGCCACTGAGGCTGGCTCCTTCACCACCTTGCTCAAAGCCCTGGAGGCTGCTGACCTGGTGAAGACGCTCTCTGAGGAGGGCCCCTTCACCGTTTTTGCCCCTACTGATGAAGCCTTTGCGGCCCTGCCGAAAGGCACGCTAGACGACTTGCTCAAGCCAGAAAACAAGGAGAAATTGAAGCGAGTGCTCAGCTACCATGTCGTGTCTGGCGAGCTTCTCTCTCAAAATCTAGAGGCCGGTAAGGTGACTACCCTTGCTGAAGTGCCGGTGGAGATCTCTATCAAGGATGGGATCCGGGTCAACGACGCCAAGGTGGCAACCCCCGATCTCAAAGCCTCCAACGGCGTTATCCACGTCATTGACAAAGTCCTCCTGCCACCGGAGAAATAGTCTTCTCGGCCTTGCAATCCTAAATCTAAGTCTGTAGAAAGCCTTCCTAGCACCCCCAGCTTCAAGGCTGGGGGCTTCAGGCGCGATCCCTGGCTTGGCTCTTGGGATTCCTACAAGTCAATACCAACGCTGGAGTTGTAGATTGCCTCCACCGACACACCGGCCACCCGCTGGGGACGCACGATCATGTACTCATTGTCCATTTGCTTGGGCAAGGTGATGAACTCGTCCCCACCCACCATCAGTTGGTTGATCAGCTCTGTGTATTCTCTGGCTTCCTTGACCCGTACCTGCAGGGTCTGACCCCCTTCCAGCATGATGTGAACGAGGTAGCCATCGGGTTTTCTGGGCATGGGCGCTCCTGCTTGGCTGCAGCAAAGGTCGATAAACATTATTCCCCCCTTCGAGAAACTTGACCAACCTCCGGCTCCTCCTGTCGGCAGGAGGCCATAACAAGCGGTGGATAGGAGAGGGGGCTTCCCCGGGGTGGTCGATGGGCCTACAGTAACAGGATGTGCCCATTTTGGGTTCTTTCCCGCTACCTCTTGTGGCTGGAATGGCTGACACGCCTTGCCCTCAACGGCTGGACTGGCGCAACCTCAACACCCTCTGGGGATCCGTTTTGGCCGAGACCTTGAGCCGGCTGGGCTGTCGGGTGGCGGTGGTGTGTCCGGGATCCCGCTCTGCCCCCCTCACCTATGCTCTGGCGCAGCACCCTGAGATCGAGGCCATTCCGGTGCTGGATGAGCGGTCGGCGGCCTTCTTTGCCCTTGGCTTGGCCCAGCAGCTGCGGCAGCCCATCCCGCTAGTGTGTACCTCTGGCAGCGCCGGCGCCCATTTTTTCCCCGCTCTCATCGAGGCGGCAGAAAGTGGTTGGCCACTTCTGGTTTTGACGGCGGATCGGCCGCCGGAGCTGCGCCACTGCCGCGCCGGGCAGACCATCGACCAGGTGAAGCTCTACGGCCACTACCCCAACTGGCAGGCGGAGCTAGCCCTGCCCAGCGCCGACCTAGAAGCTCTGGCCTACCTGCGCCAGACCGTCATTCACGCCTGGGAGCGTGCCCTCTACCCTTTCCCGGGTCCAGTGCACCTCAACGTGCCTTTGCGGGAGCCCTTGGCTCCCATTGCTGACAGCAGCACCGCGCCCCTGGCCCGTTGGCAGAAAAATCCGGAGTTCGAGAAGAGCTTTTTTCGGGGGGTTGCTCCGGCCGGATCTTCCTGCCAGGCGCTGCGGGGCAGTCCTCAGATGGAGAGGGCTTCCTTTTGGCAGGAGTGGTGCAGCTGTGAGCGGGGAGCGATCTTGGCAGGGCCGGCCCAAGCGGCGGATCCCCGCGCCTACGCTGAGGCAGTGGCCCGTCTGGCCCTAGCCCTGGGCTGGCCGGTGTTGGCAGAAGGCCTTTCCCCCCTGCGCAACTACGCTTCCCTTAACCCCTACCTCATCACCACCTACGATTTTCTCCTCCAGGGAGAGCAGCCCCATCTTTGGCCGGAGCAGGTCATCCAACTGGGACCCTTGCCCACCAGCAAGGCCCTGCGGCAAGCCCTGGCCCAAGCCCGACCCCGCACCTGGCTACTCGATCCCCGACCCCAGAACGCCGATCCCCTCCACAACTCCACGACCCACTTGCCCTTTGCCGTGGAGGAGGTGGCGGCAGGGATCCCAGTAGGCAAAGCCAAAACAACCGCTTTTCTGCAAGCCTGGCTGCAGGCGGAAGCAAAAGCTCGGGTTGAGCTGGATCGGCTGCTGGCAGCTCTGCCGGAGTGGTTTGAAGGCAAGATTGCCTGGTGGCTGGCCCATCACCTGCCGCCGGAGACGCCGCTATTTATTGCCAACAGCACACCGGTGCGGGATGTGGAGTGGTTTTGGCCACCCAACGACCGCCGCATCCGGCCTTACTTTAACCGCGGCACCAACGGCATCGACGGCATCCTCTCGACCGCCTTTGGGGTGGCCCATCGCCAGCGCCCGACGGTGGTGCTGACCGGGGATCTGGCCTTTTTGCACGACTGCGGTGGCCTGCGTCTTGCCCAATGCCTTCAGGGATCCCTGACGATTCTTCTCATCAACAACCAGGGGGGCGGTATCTTTGAGCTCTTGCCCATTGCCAAGGCGGGTCGCCAGGAGCCCAACCCTCCCTTTGAGCCCTACTTTGCCACCCCCCAGGCCGTGGATTTTGCCCTCCTCTGCCAGGCCCATGGCATCCCCCACCGGCGGATAGAGACCTGGGAGGAGCTGGCCCAAGCCTTGGATCCCTTGCCGACCCAGGGGGTGCGGGTGTTGGAGATCCTTACGGATCGGCGGGCGGACGCGCAGCGACGGCAGGACTGGTTTCAGCGCTGGTCTGAGCGGCCATCCACGCCGTAACCCGGCTCCAGATTTGCTCCGGCAGATCCTCGGCCTCGCAATCCAGCCATTGGATCCCTGGCATGGCCCGAAACCAGGTCATCTGCCGCTTGGCAAACTGGCGGGTGCGCCGCACAATCAAAGGCTGCAGCTCTGCTTCTGGGATCCGCCCTTCTAGGTAGGCGCCAATCTCCGCGTAGCCCAAGGTTTGTAAGAGGGGCAGGTCTGGCCCGTAGCGCTCCCGCAGCGTTTTCACCTCCTCAATCCAGCCTGCTGCCAGCATTTCTGCCGTGCGCCGAGCAATGCGTTGTTCCAGACGGGGCATTGGGCAGCGCAGCCCCAAGATGAGGATGGGGTAGCTGGGAGGATGGGCCTGCCTCAGGCGGGAAGCTGGCTTGCCGGTGGTGTAGATGATCTCCAAAGCCCGCAGGGTGCGCACCGTGTCATGGGGATGGATGTGCTCGGCGGCAACGGGATCCAACTGCTGCAGCCAGGCGTAGCGGATCTCGGGCGGCCACGTCTCTAGTTGAGCGCGCAACTCGGGCTGCGGCGGAACTGCCGGGATCCCCAACCCTGCAGTAATGGATTGGATGTAGAGCCCCGTCCCCCCTACCAGAATGGGAGTCTGTCCCTGCCGATGGGCCTCGGCAATGCGCGACTGGGCCGCCTGCTGAAACTCGGCCACGGTGTAGGTGTGGCGGGGATCCACAAAGTCCATCAACTCGTGCGGCCAGAGGGCCCGCTCAGCGGGGGTAGGCTTGGCAGTGCCGATGTCGAACTCCCGGTAGACCTGGCGAGAGTCGGCATTCAGCAGAGGGGATCCCAGCCGCCGAGCCAGCAGCAACGCCTGACGTGACTTGCCAGTGGCGGTGGGGCCGGCGATAACAATTAGCCCTGGAGTTACCATGCCGAGGGTGTTACTTGTTGCACTGGGTGGCAGACATTCAGAACCTGCAAAAATTGATGCAAGGCAACAAAATTTCTAAAAGGCTTTAGCTCTGTGGCTAGAATAGACTTCCTAACAGCTTTGGGCTCTTTGAAATTGCGGTGATCTCATCTTACGTTCCAGCTTTTGTTGGGTTGGACACTCAGCTTAGGCTGTCTCTCCAGCTCCCGAGGCCAGCCCCATGGCTGCTTGCCTGGGTCAAGCCTGGTCTCGGCTACCTGGGCTGGGCAGTTGGGGCAGGGGTCCTAGCGGCGTTGCTGGCGTGGAAACCTTGTCCAGCCCTGGCGGAAGTTTTGGTGCTCAAGCAAGGAGAAGTGCGCACTCTGCCCTTGTTGCAAACGCGGGCCCGACCCTCCTTGCAGATGGAGATGCTTTATCTAGGCATGGTGGAGGAGCGCTTCTTAGACTACGCCCACGCCAACAACTGGGAGACTATTTCCAGCGACCGAGAGGATCCCCGCTGGAGCCGCTGGCAACTGCGACCGGGCGGTGAGGCCCTCTATCCGCCGGATGCCCCTTCGTCGCGGGATCCCTCAGAGCCCCCCCTCTATGCTCGTGGGTTTTATGTAGAGGCCTACTTCATGGGCGGGCGGCTAGTGGGGATGCACCTCATTTACAATCCGGAAGAGCCAGGCTTCAATTTCAGGCAACTGCAAAGGCTTGTTCGCGCCTGGTTTCCCGATAACCGCCTAATGTTGCACTACCAGGTGCTGCCAGAGGATCCCGACCAGCATGTCCTAAGGGCCTACTGGGGCACCATCCCTCCCCCTTACCTTGCCGACATTCAGCGCAACAGCCGCCTGCCCTTCTGCCAGGTTTTTTTCAGCCCTACCTCGCCTCAGCCGCTTGTTCCCCCCTCTGCGCCTCCTCACTGCCTAGGTCAAGCTGAAGCAGGTGCCTCCCCTGCCGCTGCCCAGAAGAAGACGGCCGCTCTGCGCTAAAGCTTTGCGCGGGCTAGGGCTTGAGCTGAGGCTGCTTGCGGCGTTGCCGGCCTACGGGAAGAAAGCCCTAAACCGTCACCAGCTCGGGGCGGCGGCTGTGGCGAATGGCGCGAATGGCTTCCCCGTAGTCCTTGGCCTTGAATACGGCTGAGCCCGCCACTAGGGCATTGGCCCCCGCCTCGATGACCTGCCAGGCGTTGCTGGCCTTGATGCCGCCATCCACCTCGATCCAGGGATCCAAGCCCCGCTCGTCGCACAGGGCCCGTAACTGGCGAATCTTGGGAACCACCGCCGAGATGAAGCTCTGGCCGCCAAAGCCAGGGTTGACGCTCATGATCAACACCAGGTCCACCAGATCCAGCACGTACTGAATCAGCTCCAGAGGGCTGGCCGGGTTGAGCACCACACCTGCCTGTTTGCCCAGATCCTTGATTTGGCTGAGGGTGCGGTGCAGGTGGATGGTGGAGCTGGACTCGGCGTGAACGGAGATGATGTCGGCCCCCGCCTTGGCAAAGTCGGCCACATATTTCTCCGGCTCCACAATCATCAGGTGGACATCCAGAGGCTTGGCCGTAACCGGGCGCAGCGCTTCCACCACCAGCGGGCCGATGGTGATGTTGGGCACAAAGCGGCCATCCATCACATCTACGTGGATCCAGTCGGCCCCTGCCTCGTCCACTGCCCGCACTTCTTCCCCCAAGCGGCTAAAATCGGCTGAAAGAATAGAAGGGGCGACAACGATCGGCTTTTGCCCAGAGGCTGCTGAGGGCTGAGTCATGGTGAGTACCCAAGGTGTAAACCGCAAAACAGGGGAGCCTGCTCCTCTATGGTACGGAGTTTGATCCCCTTTGCAAAGCACCACCCGGCTTCTAGGGGATCCCGACAAAGCCGGCCCTGGCCAGTTGCACCCTCCGGAAAACTTGGGCCAGAGGCTCTCAGCGATCCGGCGGCTGCGCGTTGCTCTGAGGCTCTGGAGAGGCTTGCTCTGAGGGAGCTGGCTTCACTTTTTCTTCTAGCCGCAGGGCAAGCTGCTGCAACTGCATATAGATGCTGTTGACGGCCAGCATGGCCAGGACAGTGCCGAAAAACTTGGTGCGGGATCCCATAGACCAACCCCTGGGCAAGGCCAAACACTCGTTGCGCTAGCTCCAACTTAGCGCACAGGCGGAACAGACCCTCAGAGAAGAACTTCATTAGACCTAGCGTCATGCCTGCCTATCAGCACTTACATACTGCCCTTTGGGTTAGCGATCTGGCTAGGGCTGAGCATTTCTACGGGACGGTGCTCGGGCTCCCCAAAGCAGAGCGGTTTCCCTTTGACTTTCCCGGCGCTTGGTACCAGGTGGGCTCCTCTCAGATTCACTTGATTGTTACTGAGGAGCCGCTTGACCAAGGGCAGCCAGCCAGTGGGGGCAGCAAGGCGAAGTGGGGGCGCCTTCCCCATGTGGCGCTGGGCGTGGAAGACCTGGAAGCGGTAAAGGCCCGCCTGCTGCAGGCAGGCTACGAGGTGCAGCCAAGCGCTTCCGGGCGAGCGGCGCTGTTTGTTCGGGATCCCGACGGGAACGTGATCGAGCTAAGCTCCCTAAGTCCCCCTCAGCCATGACTGCGATGACAGAGCCCCATTCGCCCCAGCGGCGCGGCGCCCTGCCCCTCTTTGACCCCTCCACCGCCCTGGTCAGCTCGGCCCAAATGCGCTGCCTCGAGGAGCAGATCTTCGCTGCCGGCATGCCTGTGGCCGCTCTCATGGAAAAGGTGGGCCTGGCCGTTTTTGCCCAGTTGCGGCAGGATTTCCCCCATGCGCAGCGCATCGGCATCCTCTGCGGCACAGGGCACAACGGCGGCGACGGCTTGGTGGTTGGACGAGAGCTGCGGCTGGCCCAAAAGGAGGTGAAGGTTTGGCTGGGCAAGCCGGATGATCTCAAGCCCCTGACTGCCGACCACGCTCGCTATCTCAGGACGCTGGGGGCGGAGTTTGTGGATCGGCTGGAGGAGTTGGCCGACTGCGATCTACTGATTGACGCCCTGTTTGGCATTGGCCTAAACCGACCCCTGGGGGATCCCTGGGCGAAGGCAGTGGAGTGGGCCAACGGCAGCGGCATTCCCATCCTCAGCCTGGACCTGCCCTCTGGCCTCAACGACCAGACAGGCAAGATCTGGGGCTGCTGTATCCGCGCCAGCTACACCTATGCCCTGGGCCTCTGGAAGCGGGGCCTGTGGCAGGAGGCGGCTCTGCCTTGGGTAGGACAGCTGCGTCGCATTGATTTTGGGATCCCCCCTTGGGCCTGCCCGGCGGAGGCGGTTCCCCAGTTGTTGCTGCAACCCTGGCCCCATTTCCCCCCCGACCCGCCCTTGGACACCCACAAGTACCGCCAGGGATCCCTGCTGCTGGTAGCAGGCTCGACGGCCTATGCCGGGGCGGCAGTGTTGGCCGGCCTGGGATCCCGCGCCAGCGGCGTGGGCATGGTAACCCTAGTGGCGCCGGCGGAGTTGAAGGAGCTGATCCACAGCGCTTTGCCGGAGGTGTTGGTGCACCCCTGGGAAGGGATCCCTTCTTTGCCCCCAGTGGCTGAGAAGCCCTTCCAGGCGGTGGCGGTGGGGCCAGGCCTTGGGGAAACCCGCCAGCTGCTTTTGGAGATCTTGCTGCGGGATTGGGCCGGGATCCCCTGGGTGATCGACGCCGATGGCCTCAATGCCTTAGCGGAGATGGGGGTGGAGCGCCTGCCAGAAAACGGGATCCAAGCTATCCTCACCCCGCACCTGGGGGAATTTCGCCGGCTTTTTCCTGGGATCTCGCTTGAGGATCGCCTCGAGGCAGCCCAAAAGGCAGCAGCCCAGAGTGGGGCAGTGGTGGTCTTGAAGGGGGCACGGACGATCATCGCCTCTCCCACGGGGGAATGCTGGGTAAACCCGGAGAGCACACCGGCCTTGGCTCGCGGCGGCAGCGGCGATGTTTTAACTGGCTTAATCGGTGGACTAGTGGCGCGCAGAAGGGCCCAACTGGGTCAGGCGATGGGGATCTCAGAGCTACTGAGTTGCGCCTGTGCCGGGGTGTGGTGGCATGCCCAGGCAGCTATCCAGCTGGTGGGGGAGCGGGGTCCGACGGGGGTGGATCCAGTCCACCTAGCGGAGCACCTGCCCAAAGCGCTGCAGATTCTGCGGGGACAGAAGTCGGTCTAAGGTTGCAAGAACCCCAGCGCCAGCCCCAAGAAAATGAACAGGCCAAAACTAATCCGATAGACAATAAACAGCCAGGTGCTGCTGCGCTGCAAAAATCGAATGAGCCAATCGATGGACCAGTAGGAGAAGACAAAGGCCGAGAGCGCCCCCAGCCCCTGCGCTAGCAGCGCCTCTGTTCTGAACTCGGAGACAAACTCTTCCACCCCGGCCAAAAAGAGAGCGGGGATTCCCAGCAAGAAGGAGTAGCGGGCGGCAGCCGAGCGCTGCAAATCGAGCAGCAGAGCCGCCGTCAGCGTCACGCCGGATCGGGATACCCCTGGGATCAAAGCCAAGGCCTGGGCCAGCCCCACCCAGATTCCATCCCAAATGCCCAAGCTGTCTAGACCTCGCCGGCGTTTCCCCACCCGTTCTGCCCAGCCCAAAGCCAGGGCCAAGCCAATAGCGGCAGCAGCGATCACCCACAACTGGCGGGGCGGGGATCCCCAAATGGCCTTGACGGCCCATCCGGCCACCCCAATCGGCAACGTTCCCACCAGGATCCCCATGAGCAGCCGCCAAGACTCCTGCTGGAAGTCTCGCTCTTGCCAAGCCCTCCAGGAGCCAAGGAGCAACTGGCGCAGGTCAGAGGCAAAGTAGATCAACACTGCTCCCAGACTGCCCAACTGGATCACCGCCGCAAACGAAGCTCCCGCATCTGGCCAGCCCAGCAAAGCTGGAAACACCCGCAGGTGGGCTGTGCTGCTGATGGGCAGGAATTCGGTGATCCCTTGCACCATGCCCAAGATCAGGGCCTGCCACCAATTGGGATACCAGATGTCGGCCAGCACCAAAGACCGTCTCTCTCGATAGACCAGGCTGCCGTCTGGAGGAGAGTTCCCCTTAGAACGTGAGCCGCTCGGGATCGTCGATGGTAATCAGCCAGTTGCCCACCTTGCGGAAGAGGGGGTTGGGCTCTGTCCCCCGCACCCGCGCCTCTACCCGGTAGATGCCAGCAGCGGAGGGATTGCGCACATTGGAGAGCACCAAGCGGATCTCCTGGCCGGCGGCAATGGGTTGACGGGCTACCACCTCCAAAGAGCGAAACTCCTCGTTCCAGTACACTTCCGCCAGCTCCACCGGCTTGCCCTCCGCCTCTAGGCGCACATTCTTCGGGTCGATGACGGCATCGAAATTGCTATCCGCCTTGATCTGCACCTCTGCCACTGCCACATTTTGGGGTGGGATCTTCAGGCGATAGCGATCCAGCCGGCCGCGAATGCCGCGAAAATCCAGCCGATAGCTGAGGACAGGCACCCCCTCGCTGCCAGTGATGACAAAGCCCGACTGCGCCCTTGCCGAAGGGAGGAACAGCAGGGATCCCACTAGGCCTGCCAAAACCAGCCTTGCCCCCAGCCGGGGCCAGCAAAGACTCTGGGAATACTTCACCGCTCTCAACACCCAAGCTTCCCGAAAGACTTCGACTCAAGCAACCCCTGCTGCCGACCGAGCAAGCAGCAAGGCCATGAAGATGGAATCAAGTTGCTGTCTATTGTAAGGGGGTGAGATCCGCTCTGAAAGACTTATACAACGCTGGACAAAAGCGGACTTTTGCTCCAGGTTGACGCTTTCTCCCTGCTTCCACGACCCGTAGCTAGTGGCAGAGCTTACCCCTACCACCCCGCCAGAGGGATCTCCACAGGCGTAACTTCCCCGCGATCGCGATAGCGGGCCGTAGGCCTTGCTGCAGGTAGGTGCTACGAGCCCCCATAAGGCACACCGGCTAAAGATGGAGCCAACTTTAGCCTAGGCAAAGTGCCTACCAGAAAAGATGTACTCGCAAGCCTACTAGCTCAGCCCATCTACGTCAAGACAGGAGGTTGGTTATGCCACAAAGTGGCTGACTGTCCAGTGAATCAAGGACCAGAGGAGAGCCCTTCTAACGAGAGCGCCCAGAGCTCAGTCGGGTGCGGGAATGCGCAGTTTTTTCGCCGCCCTAATGCCCTACAACATCCAGAAGCTTGGGGGATAGGTGTCGAAGGATCCCGCTGGAGGGATCACTTCAAGAAACTAAGTACCCCCACCCCGAGTACCATCAGCACCCAGAGCAGGGATCCCACCAAAAGGACATTCTTGGCCCGGCTCCAGTCGCTGGCCGAGCTAAGGAGCACCGGCACCGCCACCACCAACAGCAAGCTGTAGAGCACCAGCACCAACAGAGCGATTTGGAAAATGAGCATCATCTTTCTTTACGGATCCCTTACAAAAGTCTTGTCTTGGATAAAGGCTCCCGGCAACACCGGGCGGCTCCTTGCTGATCTAGCTCGCTGCGCACCGGCAGCAGGGTGGATAGGATCTGACTATACCAAAACTGGGGCCCCTCCCTCTGGCCCGCCTGGCAAGGGAGCAGCTTTATTTGGATACAACCTGGATTCGGAAAGGGTTGAAGTCCGTTGCCACGTCAAAGTAGTCCTCCTGCTCTTGCTGCTTCAGCCAGCCGGTAATGGCGTAGGTGAGGGGAGTACAGGCTGCTTCAACGGCACACTTGAACACGTAGTTGGAGACGATGAGGCCCATAAGACCAGGGAACACCCCCCAGAAGGCGATGAGAATAAACAGGCCCGTATCCACCGCTTGGCCCACCATGGTCGAGCTGATGGTGCGCGTCCACAGCCAGCGTCCCCGGGTCCACACCTTCAGGCGCGCCAGCACATAGGCATTGGCAAAGCTGCCGCTCCAGTAGGCAATTAGACTGGCCAGCACAATGCGGGGGGTAAGGCCGAGGATCTGGTCGTAGGCTTCCTGGTGGGGCCAATCAGGGGCTGCCGGCAGGGATCCCACGATCATCAAGGTCACGGACATCAGGGCTGCCGAGAAAAACCCCAGCCAGATCACCCGCCGCGAGCGAGCATAGCCGTAGACCTCGGTGAGGATGTCGCCGAAAATGTAGCTGAGGGGGAAAAGAATGGTGCCGCCATCGAAGGTAAAGGGCCCCAAGAGCACGATCTTGGCCGAGGCGATGTTGGAGATGAGCAGCACCGCCACGAACAGGGCCGTCACCGCATCCAGGTGTCGGTAGGCGCGCTCAAAGCTTTGCTCAGCCATCAAGACCCCCCAACAGTTTACGGATATGCCGCAGCTCTTTGACGATTAGGGCTAAGCCCTGGCTGTGCCGTTCCACTTCGCTGGTGAGCTTACGGATTTGCTCTTCTAGGTTAGCGCTGTGAGACTCCTGACGATCTAGGCGCTGGTTGAGGTTGGCAAGCCGCGTCACTACTTCCCGCTGGATCAGGTTTTCCGTACCTTGGATAAGCAGCGTCTCGATGGCGGTGAGCTTGTTCAAGAGCAACTGGGTGTTGGTTTCCGATCCCGGCTCCGCTGCCGCTGCAGGAGTCACCTGCAGGGCCTTTTGGATTTGAGCCAGAAGAGTCTCCGCTTCAAACGGCTTTTCGATAAAATCGAAGTCGACAAAAGGCTCAGGGATGCGGGCCGTTACTTGTTCCTTCATCCCCGACATCATGATAACGGGGGTATTTTTCAGACTGTCTTCGCGGCGGATGGCTTGGAGGGTGTCGTAGCCATCCATCTTGGGCATGACAAAATCCAGCAGGATCAGGTCGGGGTGATGCTTTTTGGCGACCTCCAAGCCCGTCGGTCCGTCTTTAGCCTCCAGCACCTGGAAATGGTCAGCCAGGATGCTGGCCACCATCTTGCGGATCATGATGCTATCGTCAATGACCAACACCGTTTTGGTCGTCATGGCTTTTCCCATCAGTTCAGCCGGATCTGCCCCTTCCTTGAGCTCAGGAGGCAAGTGGAAACCCATCATTAGAGTACTCTCCTGCTTGGCGGAGGTTGTGCTCCGGGATCCAATTTGCCGGCTTCTCTTGCCGCCTAGCGGTTGTCGGCCCACCCTGGCCGCCTTGCTATAATCTACTATCGCATTGTAAACAAACGTTAAGAACCCGTTTGCACTGGCAGGGTCATGAGCTTCCAGTTAAGCCCCGAGCTGTCGCTGCCTATCCCATCGCCGGTGGGGGAGGCTGCTTACCGTGCCTTTCAGTGGGGCAAAAACCTCTTCGGCTTTGCCCACAAGGCTCTCTCCACCCAAGCTGCCGAACTGATGCTCTCTGCCCTCAGGGAGCTGCAGAGCTTTGTCTCCGGCAAGCCTCTGCCACCGCGGGAGCGGGTGAAGGTGAGCGCAGCTACTTTGCAGGAGTTGCGGGCTCGCTACGAGCGACTTCTAGAAGTTGATTGGCAAGATGCGGAAGCAGGCTACTACCCTCACGCGCTTCTCTTCGACAACCCCTGGCTGGACTTTGCCCGCTATTACCCAGCGGTGTGGTTGGAACTGCCCCAGATTGCCCGACGGGTACACGGCCGGCGCTACCAAGAGTTTTCTCCAGACATCTCCACAGAGGGCTACCCAAAATACTACCTTCAGAACTTCCACTACCAAACCAACGGCTACCTGAGCGATCGCTCGGCTGAGCTCTACGACTTGCAGGTGGAGTTGCTGTTTGGGGGTACGGCGGATGCGATGCGGCGACGGGTGATCCGCCTGCTCAAGGATGCCCTCGATCCCAACCTATCTGCTCCCCACATCCTCGACGTAGCCTGTGGCACAGGGCGGATGCTGCGCCTTTTGCGGGGATCCCTGCCCAAGGCGGCGCTGTATGGCTTGGATCTTTCTCCTGCCTATCTGCGCAAGGCCAACCGGCTGTTGCAGGAGTTGCCCGGGGAGCTGCCGCAGCTTATTCGCGCCAACGCCGAGGCCATGCCCTACGCTGACGCTTTCTTCGATGCAGTTGTCAGCGTTTTTCTTTTCCACGAGCTGCCTGGCCCGGTTCGGCAAAACGTCATCAACGAGATCAGCCGGGTGGTGAAGCCAGGGGGCGTGGTTGTCCTCTGCGACTCGGTGCAGCTGCTGGATTCGCCGGAGCTGGAGGAGACAATGGAAGCTTTTGCGCAAACCTTCCACGAGCCCTACTACCGCGACTACATCCGCGACGATCTGGGAGCGCGCCTGCAGCGGGCAGGCTGTGAGGTGTTGCGCCGAGAAACCCACTACGTTAGCACTTACCTCTTGGCCCGTAAGAGTTGAGCGCCCTTGCCAAAAGCTCAAGAAGAGATTCGCAGAAGTCTACCTAGGGGTATAGTAGTAGCAGACACCAAACTTGATACGAAGCCAGGCCACCAAGACCATGGACGGGAAGGTGGTTAGCGTTCATCTCTTTACTTAGGCTCATGTCTCCTCCGCATGGATCCCTCCGTGCCGGCATCACTGCACTGAAGCAGGAGCGCTACTTAGAGGCGATCAACCTTCTTGAGTCTTTCTGCTACTGCTGCTCGATTCAAGGAA
Organism: Synechococcus sp. O70.1; assembly: GCF_047462215.1. Lineage (NCBI taxonomy): Bacteria > Bacillati > Cyanobacteriota > Cyanophyceae > Synechococcales > Synechococcaceae > Synechococcus > Synechococcus sp. O70.1. Next base: position 126,102 of record NZ_JANSIT010000003.1, read on the forward strand.
GCTCGCCGCGCCAGGGGGAGCGCAGTAGCTCCAGGGTAAGCTCGGAGGAATGTGCTCTGGCTCGAGTGGCCCTGGTCATAGCCTATCAGGGCAGTGGCGACTTGGAGCGATCGACAGCCCTCTGCCAGGAGCTGCTGGAGCAGGGGGAGACTCCTTCAACTCCCCCCTGGGCACGGGAATGGGCAGCGCAGGCTCTTGCTACCCTCAAGCAGGCAGCAGAACACCCTATGCCCCCTGAGGAGGTGATGGCACGGTTGCCTGTCCTCCAGCAGTTGGAGGCCTGTTAGCCCCGCTGTAGCTCTCGCGACCCGGCCCCCTATCTGCTCAAGGCCACCCGCTGACTGGCTGAATTTAAGAAGCTGGACTTTGGCAGCTAGGTTCTATCCTTTTCGCAGTAGGAAAGCTCCGAAAGTATGCCTGCCACTGAGCCCACTACCTATCACTTCATCGTTGGCAGTCTAGATTTTTTGCGGTCTGAACCTCTGGAGGAGGTGCTGGAGGAGCGTCGGCGACATTACGCGGAGCAGCATCGACCCATTGATTTCCACTGGGTGCCCCAGCCAGCTTTCATGGAAGCTCCCGAGTTAAAACCCCTGCGCAACAAGTTGAAGGAGCCGCTGGGGGCAGTGGTCTCGACTAACGAGAATTTCATTCGCTGGCTGGCGGTGCGCCTTGGCTTTGTGGAAAAGGGCAGCTTTGTGGCCCCCAGTGAGTCGATTCCGGATCCCTTGCGCTCCCTGTCGTTGTCGGAAAGCTGAGAGGCTTGTCCCCATTGCTGCCTTGGCACCTTGCTGCGCCCAGAAGGACAAGCTGGGCAGCGAGGGGTAAGCTGCCCTAAAGGTGGCCGGAGAGGCGGGTTTGATTGCAGGCTAGGTCAAAATTTAAGATTAGGGCACCTCTCCCGCTCCAGCAGCAGCAAGGCTGTCGGGCAGCAGGAAAGGTGGGGGAGGGAGATAGGCTGGGCGGGGGCACCATGACTTGGGAACAACGAAGGGACTGGCTGCAAGAGGGAGCGGAGCTCTACTTAGTGTCAACAGCGGCTATGGAGACGCTGAAGTCAGAGGAGCTGGGTTCTCCCCTTGAGCCGATAACAAGCCCTGCCTCTAGCTTGCCAGGGGGCCCAGCCGGGGATCCCTTGCCAGAGCCGCCTCCCGAGGATCCCAAAGAGAACAGCCCAACGGAGAAGCTAGAACAGGCGGATCCCCCTTTCTCAGGGACAGGCCTGGGAAACTTCGCTGCTGTGCTGGGCCAACGCAATTTCCTGCTGCTGTGGATGGGGCAGGTGTTTTCCCAGCTGGCCGACAAGGTGTTGTTGGTGCTGCTGATTGGGGTGACCTCCAAGCGGTTTCAGCCAGAGGGGGCTTCCATCAGCGGCTGGGTAGCGGCGGTTATGCTGGCCTTTACCCTGCCGGCAGTGTTGTTGGGCAGCTTGGCAGGGGTATTCGTGGATCGCTGGCCTAAGAAGGCCGTGCTGGTGCTCTCCAACGTGGTGCGCGGCATCCTGGTGCTGCTGCTGCCGCTGCTGCTCTGGCTGACGGCGGGGCGTGACCTTTGGCCAGGGATCCCTTTGGGCTTTGGCGGGCTGCTGCTGATTAGCTTTGCCGTCTCTGTCTTGACCCAGTTTTTTGCCCCTGCCGAACAGGCCACTCTGCCGCTAATCCTGACCAGGCGGGAGCTGTTGGCGGCCAACTCCCTTTACACCACGACGATGATGGCTTCGCTGGTTGTCGGCTTTGCCATTGGCGAGCCGCTGTTGACGCTGGCGGAGCGTTGGGTGCGCGCCTGGTTGCCTGGCTGGGAGGTGGGGCCAGAGCTGTTGGTGGGGGGAGCCTACCTTTTGGCGGGATCCCTGCTGCTGCTGTTGCAACCTCACGAGAAGCTAGACTCCCGCTCCTGGGAAGCCCCCCATCTCTGGGAAGATCTCAAGCTGGGCCTGCAATACATCGGGCAAATGCCCCTGGTCCGCGCAGCCCTGCTGCAGATGGTGGTGCTCTACTCGCTGTTTGCGGCGCTGGCGGTCTTGGCGGTGCGGATGGCGGAGGTGATGGCGGAGCTGGAAGCCGATCAGTTTGGAGTGTTGCTGGCTGCTGCCGGCCTAGGCATGGGGATTGGCGCCTTTTGGGTAGGGCACATAGGCCGAGGAGTAAGCCGTCGGGCCTGGAGCGGGCTGGGATCCCTCCTGCTGTCTCTGGCGCTGGTGGCTTTGTCGTGGACAGAGAGGAAGCTGTTTCCCAGCTTAGCCTGGATTGCCCTGCTGGGCTGTGGAGGGGCTTTGGTGGCGGTGCCGATGCAAACTCTGCTCCAGGAGGAAACGCCTGAACATCTGCGGGGCAAGGTGTTTGGGTTGCTCAACAATGCCGTCAACATTGCCCTCAGCTTGCCGCTGGTGTTGACAGGGGTAGCGGAAACCTATCTGGGCCTTTCCTGGACGTTTCTTGCCCTGGCAGTCTTAAATGCGTCGGCAGGAATGTACTTCTGGAGTTTGTTGAATAGAGAGGCTTGACTTCTTCGCCAGCTCTAGCTAAGTTGCTCCTTCCCAGCAGCGGTGCCGGCCTCCCCAAGCCCTCCGCGCCGCTGACGGCAGGGCAAGGCAGAGCTTAGGAGCAGCCCCATAGCTACGCGCCGTCCTGCTGTCGGGCTGCTGCTAGCTTTCCCATGCCCAGGCAGCAAGCAGAGGGGGGATCCGCGTCTGCTAACCTTATGGGAGGTTTAACCGTTCTAGCAGCGTAGGGATCCACCCATGCACATTGCCTGGATAGGCAAGAAAACACCCTTTTGTGGCAACGTCACCTACAGCCGCGAGGTAACCAACGGCCTTTTGGAGCGGGGCCATCAGGTGAGCTTTTTCCACTTCACCAACGAAGAGGTCGCCGCTGAGGGGGGATCCCGTCCGGGGAGCAACTGGCGTGCCGAGCTGGAGGGGCGGGATGTCTCTCTGCCCTGTCTCTACAAGTCGCAGATCTACACGATCCCGGCTCCCAACGCCCGGCGGCTGCTGGAGCAAGCCCTGCGGGAATTGCAGCCGGATTTGGTGCATGCTTCTTTGACCATTTCGCCCATTGATTTTGCGTTGCCGGAGATCTGTGCTGAGCTCAACCAGCCCCTAGTGGCCACTTTCCACCCAGCTTTTGACCGACGGCGGCGCAACATCGCCTCCCGCACCCAATACTTGGCCTATCAGCTCTATGCCCCCTGTTTGGCCCACTACGATCGCACCATCGTCTTCTCGGAAACGCAGCGCCAGGTCCTGGTCAAACTGGGGGTGGGCAGCGAGCAGGTGGTGGTCATTCCCAATGGCGTCGATGTTGACAAGTATTCGCCAGGGCCCTCCACCCTCAAGCAGCGGCTAGGGCTAGAGCGGGTCTTCGTCTACCAAGGGCGGATCTCGCCGGAAAAGAATGTCGAGGCCCTGCTCAAAGCCTGGAAGCAGGCTCAAATGGGGGAAAAGTGCGGCCTGCTCATTGTGGGGGATGGACCCCTGCTCAATACCCTCAAGCCCTTCTACACTCGCCAGCACGGGATCTACTGGCTGGGCTATGTTGCCGACGAGCAGGAGCGCATTGAGATCTTGCGGGGATCCGACGTGTTCATTCTCCCCTCCTTGATCGAGGGGCTGTCTTTGTCGCTGTTGGAGGCAATGGCCTGTGGGGTAGCGGCGGTGGCCACTGACGTCGGCGCCGATGGCGAGGTTCTGGCAGACGGAGCCGGGATCCTGTTGGATCCAAGCCGAGTGACGGTGGAGCTGCAAACGCTATTGCCCCTCTTGCGGGATCAGCGGGAGTTTACCCAACTGCTGGGGATGAAAGCCCGCCAACGGGTTCTGGAGCGCTACACCCTCAGCCACAACCTCAGCCGCCTGGAACAGCTCTACCGAGAGGTGTGTCAGGGATCCCGTCAGCCCAGAAGGGCGTAGCCGCCAATGACCTCGACAACATTAACTCAAGCAGAGCCTTGGGGAGAAGACGGGGTAGAGCCTGTGCTATCTTTGCTAGACTGCATCGTTATGTTGCTGAGGGATTGGCTCTACCTTCCCCATGGAGGAGCACAGCCCGCAAAAAGCTTTACCGGCCCAGCCGCCCGCCGGGCGAGCAGGTTTGTCCTGGTCGGACTCCTTGCTTCCTCCCAAAGTTCTGCCTGCCTCGCTGCCGTCCACAACCGACCCGAGCACTCCCAGCTCAGGGCAGGAGGATCCTCGCTCTAGGCTTGGTACTGCCAAGGAGAAGGAGCCGCCAGCCCTCTTGCCCAGTCGGGCCAACAAAGCTGAAGTGGGGGCAGACCAGCAGTCGATGCTGTACTTGTTGGGAGGATTGGCTTTTGCCCTGCGCTCCTTCAATAACCTCAACCAGATCCTGGAGTTCACGGCTTTTGTGGCCAGCCAACTCACTGGGGCTGAGGGGGGAGCGCTGGTGTTGTTTAACCCCAACGGCACTATTCAACTGGATCAACTGCACTGTTTCGATCTCGATCGCCGCGAGCAGATTCGCGCCGAGATGGAGCAGATTGCCCAAGCCCTATCTGCTCAGGAGCCTCTTCTCAAACTAGAGGGATCCCTGGCGGTGAAGATCCCAGCTCTTGAACATCTTCTGGACGAGCGTCTGCGCCAGAGCCTGGGGCCGGATGGGCGCCTATTTGGCACGCCGCTGTTGATCCGTAACTCTGTCCAGGGTCGCTTGTACGTCTTCAGCCGCCAGCCCAACTACCACTGGACCGAGCCTCGCCAGCAACTTTTGCGCCTAGTGGCTGACCAAGCGGGTGTAGCCATCGAGAATGAGCGCCTGCGGACAGCCTTGCGCCGCAGAATGGCCCTGGAAAAAGAAATGGAGATCGGCTCCTACATCCAGACCCAACTGTTGCCCCGCCAATACCCCCAAGTTCGGGGCATTCGACTGGCAGCCCGCTGCCGCGTAGCCAGCAAAGTGGGGGGCGACTACTACGATTTCATCAAGATCCCGAGGGGGCCTGCCTCTGCAGAGCCGGCCAGCAACCGGGCGGAACCGCCTGAGCCCTCCGCGGACTCTCGCCTAGCGATTGTCATTGGGGATGTCATGGGCAAAGGTGTACCTGCCGGGCTGCTCATGAGCATGACCCGCGCCATGGTGCGGGCAGAAGCTCTTAACGGCCACTCGCCGGCCCGCGTTCTCCAACATCTCAATCGGGCCATGTACAGCGATCTCAAAAACTCCAGTCGCTTTATCAGCCTGTTTTACTCGGAGTACGATCCCTGCTCCCGTCGCCTGTGCTTTGGCAACGCCGCCCACAACCCTCCCCTCTGGTGGCAGGCCCGCACCCGTGAGATTCAGCCTTTGGATACGGAAGGGGCGCTGATTGGCTTGGAGGAGCACAGCCAATACTCAGAAAGCTGTGTGCAACTGCAGCCAGGAGATGTTGTAGTCTACTACACCGATGGCTATATTGAGGTTGCCAATACCCGCGGGGAGCGGCTGGAGACTGCCGGTCTAATGGATGCTATCCAGCGGGCTGCCAGCTGCTACGAGTCGCCAGAGGAGATCCTGGAAAGTCTCTTTGCGCAGATGGATGCTTTTCGAGGCCGCCAGGGAGTCCACTTTGTTGTCCCAGAGCCAGCGGTGGAGCTAGAGCTCCTATTCCGGGAGGAAATTTCCCTGCGACCTATGCCGGTGGACGATACCACCCTGGTGGTGCTGAAGGTGTTGCCGGAGCCTGAGGCCGCCTAGCTCCAGAAGGTCTGTAGTTGGATGGCCAAGGGTAGGGCTACCGTTTGCGCTAGTGGGACGGAACCTCACCTGCCCTAGTGTGACGCGCAGAGTTTACAGTACTCTCTACCTAGGGGAATTCGTCCGTCTTTACTTGAGCTTTACCGGAGGTATGGGCATGAACTTCACTTCCTCTTACCTGCCAGCTCCGCCCGCCTTGCAGACAAAGGCCATCGTTGCCCAGGTGTTCCGCCAAGATGTGCTGGGCGATATCCGCAAAGGTTGGAACAACTTTGTGGAATCAGGCCAAATTTGGGCGCTTCTGATAGGGCTGGTGGCGGGCTACATGCTCAAGAGCATCACCAGCTCCCACTAAGGCTAGGTGGGCTTTGGCAGGGGTCTTCTAGCCATTGCAAGGCAGGCTTTTGTTTCCACGGCAGCCATCTCTTTGGGTGCTGGTTCCTATGCCTGAGCCAACCTCACCTTCCACCCCCCGTCCCTGGAGCAGCCGCTTCGAGGGATCCCTACACCCCCAAATTGCCCGCTTCAACGCCAGCATAAGCTTTGACATTCGCCTTTTGCCCTACGATGTGGCCGGATCCCTGGCCCACGTGCAGATGCTGGGGGCATGCGGCATCCTGAGCCGGGAAGAGGCGGAGCAAATCCGGCAAGGGCTGGAGCAGATCCAGAAAGAGGCAGCCGAGGGGAGTTTTCAGCCTGACCCAGAGGCTGAAGATGTCCACTACGCCGTCGAGCGCCGGCTGGTAGCGTTGGTAGGGGAGGTGGGGAAAAAGCTGCACACCGGCCGCTCCCGCAACGACCAAGTGGCCACCGACTTGCGCCTTTACCTGCGGGATCAAATTGACGTCATCCGCCATTCTCTCTGGGAGCTGCGAGGGGTTTTGCTGGAGTTGGCTAGCCAGCACGTGGAGACAATCCTGCCCGGCTACACTCACCTGCAGCGGGCCCAGCCCGTTAGCCTAGCCCATCACCTTTTGGCCTACGAAGAGATGTTCTGGCGGGACTGGCAAAGGCTGGGGCGAGTGCGGGAGGAGGTCAACGTCTGTCCCCTGGGATCTGGGGCGCTAGCCGGCACTTCCCTACCCATCGACCGGCAGTTTGTTGCTCATCTGCTGGGGTTTGAGCGCATCAGTGCCAACAGCCTGGATGCGGTGAGCGACCGCGACTTCCTCGTAGAGTTCCACGCCGCCGCCAGCTTGATCATGGTTCACCTTAGCCGCCTCTCCGAAGAGATCGTCCTCTGGGCCTCGCAGGAGTTTGGCTTTGTCACCCTCACTGATACCTGTGCTACCGGCTCTAGCCTTATGCCCCAGAAGAAAAACCCCGACGTGGCAGAACTGGTGCGGGGTAAAGCCGGGCGGGTGTTTGGGCATCTGCAAGCCCTGCTGGTTACCCTCAAAGGGCTGCCCCTGGCCTACAACAAAGACTTGCAGGAGGACAAGGAGGGGCTTTTTGATACTGTCGATACTGTCAAAGCCTGCCTAGAGGCGATGCGGATCCTCTTGCGAGAAGGGATCCAGTTCCAAACCCAGCGCCTGGAGGCCGCAGTGCAGGCAGACTTTTCCAATGCCACCGATGTAGCCGACTACCTGGTGCGCAAAGGAGTCCCTTTTCGCACTGCTCACGACTTGGTGGGGCGGATTGTGCGCACCTGTCTTGCGGAAGGGATCCTGTTAAAGGACTTGCCCCTGGAGCGCTGGAAAAGCTTTCACCCGGCCTTTGAGGAGGATATCTTTACGGCCATCGATCCCCGTCAGGTTGTGGCTGCGCGGCTTAGCCCCGGGGGAACCGGTTTTGCCGCAGTGCGGCAGGCCCTGCAGCGAGCCCATGCCCGCCACCAGCAACCAGACTAACGTAAACTCTGGCTCAGCCCACCCTAGGAGGAGCTCCATATTGGAGGCAGGATGCAATTCTAAGCCACCTCCCTGCCCCCCTTTGCTCTGGGGGAAGTGGTAGAAGCCAAAACCGCCACCTTTGTGGCCCAGGTCCTTGAGCTGGAACGCCTGGCCTTCCCGACCCTGCCTGCTCTATCTACGGAGTGGTTTGCTACGCAGCCATCACGCCTGTTGACCCAGTTCACCGACCCAGAGCTTTGGGTCTTTCCCCCAACAGCTGCGGGAGCAGCAACCCCAAGTTTTAGCGACTTCCGCGCCGCCATCGCCGGCTTTGTCAGTATCTGCCGCCGCGCCCGCCCCTATTCCTGCTCCGAGGGCCAGGTGCGGGAGTTTTTCTGCGCCCCCTGCTGCACATCCCCAGCATTCCCAGCAACGAGCTAGTGGCTGCTGTCATCCGCCAGACCTTTAGTGCAGGCAGGGCGGCAGTTGAGCTGGCTGCGGCGGGAGGGTTACGAGCGCCTGAGTGCAATTTTACGAAAGATTGAAGCCTAGGCGAAGAAATATTGAGAACAGCTCTGAATCATGCCGAAATAGCCTCTGAAGATGGTAGCCTGAAACAGCCTCAGGTAAACACTCTTTACCTTCTCTTGGGTTGAAATGTCTAACAAGTTTAACCCCTTTGACAAACCCTCCAAGGGTAATTGGGCAGGCCGCACTTTTTCTGCTGCTGTTGGCGCCTCCTTGGCTGCTGGGGTTTGCATAGCTCACGGCAAGCCCCTTCTCTTCTCGCTGCTGGTGGCCACTTGCGCAACGGTGTTTACTCTCATCTGTGACGAAATGGAGTGGATTTAAGCCCAGCAGTAGCTTTGCCTTCTCCCACGACCAACATTTCTCTCATTTTGTGCGATAAAAGCTGAAAGAAGATCGTTAAAACCCAACCTAAAGAGAGGGATTCTTGTTCCTCCGCTTCGACTTCGGGGGCTGCAGGATCCCTCTTCATCTGTTCTAGTGGGCGTGTGGAGGTGGAGCTGCCACCAGGTTGCCTGTTGGCAGAGCTAAAGTGGGGCAGGTCTTCACGACAAGGGCGGCTATAGTCTCTGTTGAGAACCCTGCCGACCAAAGGCCCTCCGGAGCAGATTAGTCCATTGCCCTTGATCCCATGGCTTCCCCTCCTCTGGTTTCTGTAATCTTGGGTACGCGGCCCGAGGCCATTAAGCTGGCTCCAGTGATCCAGGCCCTGCGGGCCAGTCCCTACCTGCGCACCGAGGTCGTCCTGACGGGGCAACACCGAGAGATGGTGGATCAGGTGATGCGGCTTTTTGGCCTCCAGGCGGACTGGGACTTGGGGATCATGCGGCCTCGCCAAAGCCTAGCTGATATTACCGAAGCCACCCTGCGCGGCCTAGAACCCTACTTGCAGGGGAAACAGCCCCAACTGGTTTTGGTTCAGGGTGACACCACCACAGCCTTTGCTGCCGCCCTGGCTGCTTTTTACCAACGCATTCCCGTGGGGCATGTGGAAGCCGGTCTGCGCACCGACGATCTTTACCACCCTTTTCCCGAGGAGGCCAACCGCCGCCTCATCTCCCAGTTGGCTACCCTCCACTTTGCCCCCACGCCGCAGGCCGTGGAAAACCTCAAGCGCAGCCACGTGGCGGGATCCATCTACTGCACGGGCAACACCGTCATCGATGCCCTACAGCAGGTGGCTTCCCTTGGGATCCCCTGTCCTATCCCCGGCCTAGACTGGGAGCGCTATCGCGTTTTGCTGGTTACCATACACCGGCGGGAAAACTGGGGGGATCCCCTTCAAGCCATTGCCAAGGCTCTCCTGCAACTTTTGGCTGAGTTCCCTGATACGGCTATTCTTTTGCCTCTCCACCCCAACCCAGTCGTGCGGGAGCCCCTGCAAGCGCTCTTGGGATCCCAGGAGCGGGTCTTTCTCACTGATCCCTTGGACTATCCCTGCTGGGTAAGCGCCATGCAGCGCTGTACTTTCATTCTCACTGATTCGGGTGGCATTCAGGAAGAGGCCCCTGCCCTGGGCAAGCCGGTGCTGGTGCTGCGGCAAACCACTGAACGCCCCGAGGCGATTGCTGCTGGCACCGCCCGCCTGGTCGGCACCCACCCCGAAAAGATCCTGGAGGCGGCTCGGGAGTTGCTTACCGACCCTCAAGCCTACGCCCGCATGGCACAAGCCAGAAACCCCTTCGGTGACGGCACAGCCGCCCAGCAAATTTGCCGCCTCATCGAGAGTCAGCTCGCCGCAAGAGCTAGTACTCTAAGCGGAGATTAGCTTACAGGAAGATACCAGCCTGTTTTAAGGGCAACAGTCTATCTCCTTCAGCTCTATGTACTGTAGAACATATGGGTTCGTAGGCAAGTTAGCATTCCTAGAAAGCTCAACTTCAAGGGGGGATGCGTAAGTAAAGTAGCGAACATAAAAGAGCCTAGACTATCCCAGTGAGGCCTTTTGGAAGCTGTTACCTGGCAAAAAACATTTTTAACATTGGCAAAGAAGGGGAGTTGCCTTGGGATCGGCTAGGATGTTTAGCATTGGCTAGGATAATTAAAGATATCCTGAGGGCTGATATGCCATCCAGTTGGTCTTATACCTCCTCCCCTAGTCCTGATCAGGGTCTGGGGCAGGCCCACTCAGCTTCTTCTTGCTCCAGCCGACCCTCCCTAGGCGAAGGGCTGGCAGCCAACTTTGAAGGGAACGGGGCTCAGACTAAGGCGGCAGGTTATCCAGAGGAAAGCATGCTGAGCAATGCCGCAAAAATCAAGGTCGTGGGGGTGGGGGGAGGAGGTGGCAACGCAGTCAACCGGATGGCAGCTAGTAATCTCAAGGGCGTCGAGTTTTGGAGCATCAACACCGATGCCCAGGCGCTTGCCCAATCCTCAGCGCCAACAGTAAACCGTCTGCAAATCGGGCAAAAGCTAACTCGTGGACTAGGGGCAGGCGGCAATCCGGCCATTGGTCAAAAAGCGGCCGAGGAGTCCAGCGAGGAAATTGCCGCCATTCTCAAAGGGGCAGATCTGGTCTTCATTGCTGCTGGCATGGGAGGGGGCACAGGAACAGGGGGAGCGCCGGTGGTGGCCCAGATTGCCAAGGCTAGCGGCGCCCTGACCGTGGGAGTGGTGACGCGGCCTTTTTCTTTTGAGGGCAAGCGGCGCGCCAAGCAAGCTGAAGAAGGGATCCAAGCCCTGCAGGAGGCAGTGGATACCTTGATTGTGATCCCCAACGACAAGTTGCTCTCGGTAATCTCTGAGCAAACCCCTGTGCACGAAGCCTTTCGCGTTGCCGATGATGTCCTACGCCAGGGAGTGCAAGGTATCTCGGACATCATTCTCATCCCCGGCATGATCAACGTGGATTTTGCCGATGTGCGCAGCGTCATGGCCGACGCCGGGACTGCCCTGATGGGCATTGGGATGGGATCCGGTAAGTCCCGTGCCCGCGAAGCCGCCATTACTGCTGTGTCCTCTCCCCTTTTGGAAACCTCCATCGAGGGGGCCAAGGGCGTACTCTTCAACATCACGGGCGGACTGGATCTGTCGTTGCACGAGGTAACGGTAGCAGCGGAGATCATCGCCGAGGCTGTAGATCCAGAGGCCAACATTATCTTTGGCACGGTGCAAGACGAGCGCATGCAAGGCGAGGTGCGCATCACCGTTATCGCCACAGGTTTTGACCGCTCGCGATCGGCTGCTAGCCCTCCCGCGGCGAAGACCTCCACCGCCAACTCGGTGGGAACGCGCAAGCCCTCCTCAGAGCCACCCCCTCGGCAGCCCCCTGAGCCTGAGCCCCCGACTTCTGGGGGGTTGGACATCCCCGAGTTTTTACGCCGCCGCCGTCCCACCCTCTAGCCAGGGGAGGGGGCAATGCTGGGGAAAGCTTTGGAGGTGGGGAGGAGTCATGAACATTGTTGTACTAGCGGGAGGCCGTTCGGCAGAACGGCAGATCTCCCTAGTGACAGGGAGAGCCTGCAAGCGGGCTCTGGAGGACTTGGGGCATCGGGTCAAGCTCATCGACCCGGAGGAAGATTTGCCCCTGCGTCTCTGGCAGGAACGGCAATCTGGCTGCGACTTCGTCTGGATTGCCCTGCATGGTCCGGGTGGCGAGGATGGTGTGGTGCAGGGGATGCTGGACTGGCTGGGCCTGCCCTACCAGGGATCCGGGCCGCTGGCCAGCGCCCTAGCTATGGACAAGCTGGTCTCCAAGCAGATCTTTCGTGCCGAAGGGGTCCCTACCCCTGACTGGTTGGCCTGGGATGAGGCACAGCCGCTCTCCTGGGCTGAGTGTGCGGCGCGCTTGGGATCGCCGCTAGTGGTAAAGCCCAGCAACAGTGGCTCGACGCTGGGGATCAGCATTGTGCAGGATGAGCAGTCGTTTGCCCAGGGGCTGGAGTTGGCCCGCTCGATCTCGGCGCGGGTTTTCCTGGAGCGCTACATTCCTGGCAAGGAGATTACCCTTGCTATTCTCTCCGGCCAAGTTCTGCCGGCCATTGAGATCATCCCGGCGCGAGGGGATTTCTACGATTACGAAGCCAAGTACGCCCCCGGCGGCTCGCGGCACTTGATCCCCTGTTCCCTCAGCTCGTCAGGATTAGCCCGCTGTGAGGCCGTGGGCCTCGAGGCCTATCGGGTGCTGGGGTGCGAGGGTTTGGCGCGGGTGGATCTGCGGGTGGACGCCGACGAGAACCCCTGGGTGCTGGAGGTGAATACCTTGCCTGGCATGACTCCTACCTCCCTCTGTCCTGAGGCAGCGGCGGCTCTGGGCTGGACGTTTACAGAGCTGGTAGACCGGATCTTGCAAGATGCCCTACAGAGAGCGGCTGCAACTCGCTCAGCCTTGCTTGCATCTCGGTCTTCTCCCCTGGGTTCGCCAGCCTGATAGGAACGCTGGCTTTCTGGTAGCAGCGCCTCCAAAAGTCGCGGCAGCGGCTTCGGGGTAAAATTGGGCAGAAAGGCCCCCGGCAGAGGGGGTTTCCCTGCAAAGGCAGGGCAGCGGTGAGTTCTATGCAAGAAAAAACCATTGTCCGCAATTATTTCAACACCGTTGGCTTCGAGCGCTGGCGCCGCATCTACGGCGAAGAGGAAGTCAACTTCGTCCAAAAGGACATCCGACTGGGCCATGCCCGCACGATTGAAACGGTGTTGCAGTGGCTGGGGGATCCCTCCGGTTTGCGCATTTGCGATGCCGGGTGTGGGGTGGGCAGCCTTAGCCTGCCTCTGGCTGCTCGTGGGGCGCAGGTGTTTGCCAGCGACATTTCCGAACAAATGGTCAACGAAGCACGTCGCCGGCAGCAGATTGAGCTGGGATCCCTGGACAACCCCCAGTTTCAGGTCTTGGATCTGGAGGAGCTAACGGGGCAGTACGATGTTGTCATCTGCCTGGACGTGATGATCCACTACCCCGAAGCCGACGCCCTGCGCATGCTTAAGCACTTGACCAGCCTGGCCAAGTCCCGCCTGATCTTCAGCTTTGCTCCCAAAAGCCCCTGGCTGACGCTGCTCAAGAAAGTAGGGGAGTTCTTCCCTGGATCCACCAAAACCACCCGTGCCTACCTCCACCGCGAGGCCACCTTGGTCAGCCACCTTGTCGGGTGGGGCTGGAAAGTCCAGCAACGACAAGCCATTCAAACCCGCTTCTACTTCGCCCGTCTGCTCGATCTGGTGCGCTAAATCCGGCGGAGGGGAGCCGATAACTTTTGCAGGACAAGCCGCGCCTTGGCCTACACTTCCCAATCGGGTGTTGGCAACTGGAAACGGCGGCCTCTTGGCAAGGGAACGGTCGGGATCCCTAGTTTGCAGCTGGGTTTGGACTTCCCGGCACCCGCAGCAGCTCTGCCCCTTCGAGTACCCGCGCCGAGCGGATGACATCTCCCACCTGGATGCGCTCCACCCACTCCATGCCACTGGTGACATAGCCAAACACGGCATAGCGCCCATCCAAAATTGGCAGAGCAGAGAGGGCGATATAGAACTGGGAAGAGGCCGAATCCAGAGGGCTGGAGCGGGCCATGCCCACCGCCCCCAAACGATGGGGCAAAACCAACTTGCTCAGGGCTACGGGATCCTCAATCAAAGTGTTGTAGCGGGGGTAGGGTTCTCCGCGCACCTGGATTTCCAAAGGGATAGTGCGCAGGCGGTTGCTGCCTGGCTCGGTGGCGCCACCGGTGCCATCCCCTCGGGGATCTCCTCCCTGCACCACAAACGGTTGGGGATCTTTCTCCACCCGATGGAAAGTCAAGCCGTTGTAGAAGCCCCGCTGCACTAAGTCGACAAACTGGCCAGCCGTAAGAGGCGCCCCATCGCCGCGGATCTCCAGAAGCACCCGCCCTAGGCCTTCAGCGGTCTCGATTTCCAGTTCCACCACTGCCTTGCCCTGCAGCTGCGGGCGATCGGCATAGGCTGCCGGGATCCCCTTTGAGGCTTCCGGTGCAGGAGGCATGCTGCGGCAGGCCAGCAGACTGAGACAGACATATCCCAACACGCAGGCAATCCCCGCCCTGCGACGGCTCCTTTTCCCCAGCCTGCCCACTGCCATCTGTGCGCTTCCCTCCTAAATTGACTGAGGTAACCCCAACTGCAGGGTAACGCTGCGGACGCCATTGCTCACGGCCACCCCGTGGGGGCTGATGGAGGTGACCCGCCACTCGCCTTTCACCGTCTGGCCAACCGGCACCTGCCGCATCACTTTGTCCACCAAGATCAAGGCCTTGGGAGCGCCTGGATCGTGGATCAACCCCACCAATTTCATCTGCGGCGGTGCTGGAGGCGGAATCCGTGCCGGCGGATTAGACACGCGAGCGGAAGGGGGAGGGCCGGCTGCTAGAGCAACAGAGGGGCTGGTGGCCGCTGTCAACCTTGCCGAGGGTGCCTCTGGCTTCTTCCCTCTTGGCTCTTGAGACGGAACCTGTTCAGGCAACTTGGGAGGGTTTTCATCCTTCGAAGCCAAGGAGAGCTCTTGGGCTGGCAGGGAAGCAGAATAGACAGGCTCAGGCCTCTCGTGGCTGGGATCAACTACCAGCTGCGGGCGCAGGGTCATCCAGAAGGCCAGACCTGCCACCAGCGCGGCTGCCGAAGCCAAGCCCAGCAGCAGTCCACCTCTCGCTGAAGAACGGCGGGGAAGCAAAGGGGGGCGCGTACCCCAATAGGGATACTCCTCCGCCCCCTCTTCCTCTAGGCTTTGCTCCAACTCCTCCAAGAGCTCATCCAGCAGAGAGTCTGCTTGAGTTGTGTAGCAGCTGGACAAGGCCCACGGAGAACAACGGCTCCTGGCTGCTGAAGCATCAAACCCAGACACGGAAACAGGCCCTCCCTACCTTGGACGGCAAGGAGCCCGCGGCTTGAAACACCCCAGCCGCCAACCGCCGTCTCCCTAGCCCAGCGACCTTAGAGGAGCCGCATTTCTGGGTACTCGGTCAACAGCGCCTCTGCCGACAGGGTGTCTCCTTCTAGCTGCGGCGTCCACAGCACCTCGATGGCCACAATCCGCTCGGCAGGGATGGAGGCCAACTGCATCAGCCACTGCCGCAGCTCCGCCACAGACTTAACTACAGGTAGTGTACCTAAGTTGCCGCGATACGCAACCAGTAGAGTGACGACCAGGTACTCGCCAACCTCGGGGATCCCGGCAGCCGCCCGCCGCAGAGCTGCTTGAGGAAGCTGCTGGATCTGGTTGTTGCGGTTGGTGAGGGTTTCGGCGCTAAACTTGCTCCGCTCTTGCAAAGAGGCTTGATAGAACAGGGATTCGGCGCGGGAGAGGGGCAGCTTCTCCGCCTCGGCATAGCCATAGGCCCAGTAGTCGCTGTAGCGCATCAAGCCAAGGCTAACCTCTTGCAGCAATTGGCTCAGCCCCTCTGGCGACTGGGTATCCGCTTCCAGAGCCAGCGCATTGATCTCCTTTTGCAGTTGGCGGGCGCTGGCCAGTAGGCCCACCTTCACTTGGGCAACGGTTACCTGCGGGTCGCCAACTTCCTCTTCTTCGGCAACAGCCGAGCGCAAGCTGCGCACTAGAAAGCTACCGGCCCCAATCAAGAGCAGCAACGCCAGCAGGCTGCCACCGCCTCCCCAAAACAAGGGCACCACCAGCGGAAAGCCAAACCCCCCGCCATAGCTGGGGTACACGGGAGCCGAGCGAGGGCCGACAGAGCGGGGAGCCGAGAAGGTCGGGGAGCGGAAAGAGCCGCCGCCAATGCGGCCACCGCTGCGCGCCCAGACAGCGCTCACAGGGGCCAAAGCCAGGATCAAAGCCAGGGCAAGAGCCAACAGAGAGCGGCAGGTGCGACCAATGTGTTTCAGCATGTTCACAGTTTATCCATCACAGGGCTAGTCCTTACTCAATTGTAGGCTTTCTCCTCAGGCGCTAGAGGCCAAGGACGCGCTCCGCTTAACCAGCAGCTTGGAGCATTACAGGCCATTACAATCTGTAGCGAGCCCCCTAGAGATGGGCACTAGACCCCTAACCCCTAGGCAAATAGGGGCCGGCAGGCGGTCAAGAGGAGGAGCAATGCAAGTGGAAGTGCCAGTTCAAGAGCGATCTCTTCAGCCCTTGGCCCAGAGGAAGATTCGGCTATTGGTGTTGGACATCGATGGCACGCTGGCGGGGCCTTCCAACCAGGTTTCGGAGCCAGTGCGGCAAGCCATTCAAAGGGCCAAAGCCGCAGGCGTGCGGGTGGCCATTGCCACCGGTCGGATGCATTGTTCTGCCGAGCGATTTCACTATGAGATTGGAGCCGATATGCCGCTCTGCAGCTACCAGGGGGCACTCATTCGCGATCCCGATAGCCAAAAGACGTTAAAGCACTGGTGCTTGGACTGGTCGCTGACTGAGGAGTTGTTGCAGCTGCTGCAGGATCTGCCGGTGGGGGTGCACCTCTACATCGACGACCAGCTCTACTTGCGGGAGCTCAACCCCTTGAGCCGCGCCTATGCCGAGCGCTCGCAGGTGCCGTTTCAGATCTTTTCTCCTGCCCAATATGGGCAAAGACCCACCAAGATCCTGGTGGTTTCGGAAGATACGGAGTTTTTGCAGGAACTCCAGAGATCCCTGCGGCAGCGGTATTCTCCCGAGCAGCTCTACCTCACGCGGTCAGAGCCCATTTTCTTGGAAGCCACCCACCCGGCAGTCAACAAGGGCAATGCAGTGCGCTTTTTGGCAGAAGAGGTGTTGGGGGTGTCGGCAGAGCAGGTCATGGCCATTGGCGATGGCGACAACGACATCGAGATGCTGCGGTATGCAGGGATCGGGGTAGCCATGGGGAATGCCTCGCCGGCCTTGCTGCCCTATGCCGATTGGGTTGCCCCTCCTGTTACTGAAGATGGGGTGGCGGTGGCCATCGAGACCTTTATCCTCAACTAGGCAGGGAGGCAGGGCGTGGCAGCTTCTCCTTTCCCCCAGCTCATCCTACGTCCAGAGCAGCAACAGGTCTTGGCCTATCAATCGGGGCCACTGGGGATTTCCGCGGTTCCAGGAAGCGGCAAGACGTTTATCCTGGAGCTGCTAGTTGCCGATCTCATCCTCAAGCGCGGCGTCCCACCGGAGCGCATCGGGGTGTTTACCTACATGCGTTCGGCGCGGGTTAACTTGCTGCACCGTATCAACCAACGCCTACAGGAGGCGGGCTACCCAGATCGCTTTACCCAAGCCTTTACCTTGCATTCGCTGGCACTGCGGGTGTTGCGGGAGGCCCCAGGCCCTTGGGAAGAGCTGTCCATCTTGGAGGGGTATGAGCAGGAGCGCCTCCTCACCCGCCTTTGCCGCGCCTGGCTCAACTCCCACACCCACCTCTGGGAGCCCTTGATCCCTACGGATGAGAATTTCCCCCAAAAGGTAGCCCAAAACCGGCGGCGGTTCCGGCGCAGCTTCCAGGAGATGGTGCAGGCGGTAATTAGCACGGCCAAGAATCTCCGCCTAGGGCCGGAGGCGCTCCCTCGCGAGGGCTACCTAGGCTGGGCGGCTCCTGTGTACGATGCCTACCAAGCGGAGCTGCGCCGCCGCGGCCAGCTGGACTACGACGACCTGGGCTGGCAGGCCATGGATCTGCTGGAGCGCGACGCAGAGCTGCGGCAGCAGGTGCAAAGCTGGTACGACTACCTGTTCGAGGACGAGGCCCAGGACAGCTCCCCCCTGCAGGAAGAGCTGCTGCGGCTGCTCAGCCAGCGCACGGGCAACCTGGTGCGGGTAGGGGATCCCAACCAGAGCATCATGGGCACCTTCACCACGGCTGAGCCACGGCTGTTTCGCGCCTTTTGTCAGGCCAGCCCCCAGATCATCTCCCTGCAGGAGTCCAGCCGCAGCGCTCCCCAGATCCTGGAGCTAGCCAACCGCCTGGTGGACTGGGTTACTCGGGAACACCCAATCCCAGCCCTGCGCACTGCCCTGGCCCCCCAGCCCATTCGCCCAGCCAGTGCCGGCAGCCCAAATCCCCCAGCCAGCGAAGGACAGGTGGAGTTTCGCTGCGTCAGCGGCACTCCCGAGCGGGAGCTGCAGGAGGTGGCCCAGTGGGCTCTGGCAGCCGCCCAAACCTTCCCTGACCAGACAGTGGCTATTCTGGTGACCACCAACGAGCTGGGGGGAAAGGCCCTCGACTACCTGCGGGAAATGGGAGGGGAGCGGGTTGTCGACCTGTTGCGGGGCAGCCCCAGCCAGCGACGGGTGCTGCTGCAGCTCAAGGGGGTAATTGACTGGTTGGCCGAGCCCACTTCCTCTGCTCGGCTGGCTGCGGCAGTGGATCGCCTGGCCGATTGGGCCGGGATCCCGCGAACTGAGCTGGAGCCGATGCTGGGCTGGATCCGCGCCTCGCTGCCGGAGCGGCTGCTCTTTCCCCAGTTTGATCCAGCTCCCGTGCTGCCTGAGAGCCCCTCTTGGCAGAACTTGGGCCGCTTGCTGCGCACCCTGGCCAGTTGGCTGCGGGCCGGGCGGTCTCCCTGGCCGGAGGTGCTGAATGTCATTGTCCAAAGCCTCTACCGCAAGCCGGAAGAGCTGTTTGTGGGCTGCTATGTCCTCAACCAGCTGGAGCAGGTGCTGGGATCCCTGCCCGAGACCGATTGGCAAGAAGTTGCCCAGGAGTTTCAGGTAATTCTGGATCGCCGCCTCCACAACCTGCCCTCCGAGATCTTGGCCTTCAACCCCGAGCCGGGCACGATCACGGTTGCCACTCTGCACCGGGCCAAGGGTTTGGAGTGGGATCAGGTTTTCATCCCCCAGGTGTCGGCCTACGAGTTTCCTACCCACTACGAGGAGCGACCGGTGGGGCTGAGGTTTTTGGAAGACGTCGATATGAAGGCAGAAGCCCTAGCCCAGTTGCGGCAGCTCAGCCCCAGAAGCTACTGGGATCTGCAGGCCAACTCTCCTACCGAACAGGCCTTTTTGGACTTGGCTGCCGAGCGGTTGCGGCTGCTGTATGTGGGCATCACCCGCAGCAAACGGCGGCTGACCCTCTCGGTCTCTACCCAATCTTCCTATGGCAGAGAGCAGAGCCCAGCTTTGGCCTTTCGCGTGCTCAGGCACAGTTTTGGGCTCAATTAGCCCCAGATCAACTAAGGTTCTTGTTTCTTCCACAGCCTGCTAACATAGCTAAGCCCACGGGGGCAGTCGTTACAGGCCATGGGTGTTTTGCCATGCAACCTCGGCGTGTTGCCCGCGAACTGGCCTTGCTGGGGGTCAGCCAACTGCCGACCACGGCGGCCAAACTCAGCGAAAAACAATTGGAAGACTTGCTGTTGGCAGCTATCCGCACCTTGCAGGAAGAAACCCATGAAACCCTTGCAACCGCAGCAGCGGAGATCCAGCGCAGCGACCGCCTGTTGCAGGAGAGCGATCCCCTGTTGTTGGCCGTTTCTGAGGCGAAGGAGGAGAGCGGATCCCGTTCCCTGGCTCTCCGTCTTCAGCAGGCCCAGCGGCAGCTGCAGCGTCTGGAAAGGGCTTTGCAGGAGGTCGCTGTGCCAAAGGAGTTGCCGGAGCTGGTCTACCAAGCCCAGGTGGCCCTCGGCAACGCGGGTCAAGCCCTGGAGCACCTGGAGCAGCGGCTGCAGAGCGTCCGCCACATCCTGGAGGAAGTGGTTCAGTTGTCCCAAAAGGCCGTCAACCGCCTGGGGGCTGCCCTCTCCATGCCGGAGCTGTTGCACATTGTCCAAGCGCCGGAGGTGCGCGCCTATGCCCTGCAACTGTTGACTGCCCTGCACACCCACAAGGAAGCTATCGATGCGCGCCTGCAGGGGGTCTTGGTGGGCTGGCAACTGCAGCGGGTGGGGCGGATCGAGCGCGATATCCTGCGCCTGGCGGTGGTGGAGATGGAAATACTGGCCAGCAGCCCCGTTAAGGTCGCCATCAACGAAGCTGTAGAGTTGGCCAAAAAGTATGGGGATCCGGAGGCTGCCGCTTTCGTCAACGGCGTGCTGCGACGAGTGGTGGACAGCCAGGAGACACTTGCTGACAGTTCCCCCGGCTAAAACCGGGATCCCAAGATCTGCCTTGGACAATGGCAGGGGATCCCCCCCAAGAAACCTCTTGCACGGCTGCTGCTTATTCGCCTCTAGCCTGTTCTTGCCGGGCCTGCTCCCGCTCTTGCTTGAGGTGGGCTACCTCGGCTTCCAGCTCTTGAATGCGGTGCAGCAACTGCTCAATTGCCCGTCCTACCGGGTCGGGCATGAGGTGGTGGTCGAGGTCAATGCCGTGGGCGGGGATGCGGCGCTGATGGGGTGGGAGGACTGCCCGGCCTGGGATCCCAACCACCGTCATCCCAGGGGGCACATCGTGAATCACGACGGCGTTGGCTCCAATGCGGGCTCTGGCGCCAATGCGGACTGGGCCAAGGATTTTCGCTCCTGTGCCTACGATTACCCCGTCTTCCAGGGTAGGATGCCGTTTGCCCTTTGTCCAAGAGGTGCCCCCCAAGGTAACGCCGTGATAGATGGTAACATCGTCGCCAATTTCCGCAGTCTCGCCGATGACCACGCCGCAGCCATGGTCGATGAAAAAGCGCCGTCCAATCCGGGCTGCTGGGTGAATTTCAATCAAGGTGAGGGAGCGGGAAATAGAACTAATCAACCGGGCCAGCAAGAAGCAGCGCCGCTGCCACAGCCAATGGGCGATGCGGTGCAGAAACAAAGCGTGGACGCCTGGGTAGGTGAGGAGGACCTCCCAGCGGTTGCGAGCTGCCGGATCCCGCTCAAAGACACAGTCGACATCTTCCCAAAATTGCTGCCAGAACCCCAGCTTTGGCTTTGGCTGGCTGGAGGGGGGAGCCTCACCTCTGTCTAGTTGGGAGCTTTCTGCCGCCGACTGCTTGGCCTCAGTCAGCATGAACGGCCTCCGATAGGGAACCTCCACTTCTCCCCTTCTAGCACTTTTTGTTACCAGTGGGAGGGATCCCTGGCAGCCTACACCTGTTGACCAAGAAAACTGGGTTCAAGCCCCGCCCTTAAGGCCTCCGGCCCGAAGAGCGCGAGAGGGCGGCTTTTGCTAGAATGCGAGAATTGCTCCACCCATTCATAGGAGGGTGCAGCGCACGGCTAAACGTATCTGGGCTTAGGCCCAGTAGTTGGGGCTATGGCATCCCCCATAGGGTTGAGGTTTAAGCCTCATGCTCTTTCGCCTACGGCGGCGCGGAGCGCTTTGTAGCTCAGCCAGTAGGAAGCATCCTGCTGCCTGAGAAAGAATCCCTGCCCTTTAGGGCAGGGAGAATGTCAAGCCACCTAGAAGTGAACGAAAATGAGATCACGGCTAGTGCTTAACTTGCAGGCGGCTATGCTAGACCCTCTTTTGGAAGAGAAAATCCGCGAGCAAATTCGCACCCACAAGGTGCTGATTTACATGAAGGGCACCCCGGAAATGCCCATGTGTGGGTTTTCCTACACAGCCGTGCGCATTTTGGACAGCTTGGGCTTCCCCTACACAGCTATTAACGTGCTCGAGGATCCGGAACTTCGGCAAGGGATCAAAGAGTTTTCCAACTGGCCAACCCTCCCACAAATCTATATCAACGGGGAGTTCATTGGCGGCTGTGACATTCTCCAGGAGATGCATGCCCGCAACGAGCTGCGCCCCCTGGTGGAAGCCGCCTTTGCCAAGGCTGATCCTTAACCTTGAGGGATCCCATGCTCACCTTGGATGGCCTGCGGCAGCTCCTGGCTGAAAAGCTGCAAGCTCTCTACGTCCACGTGGAGGACGAGTCGCACCGCCATGCTGGCCATAGGGGACGGCACCAGGGAGTGGGAGGACACTACCGCGTACAGGTGGTGTCGCCTCTTTTTACTGGCAAAACGCTTTTGCAGCGCCATCGCCTAGTGTACGCCGCCCTAGCCGAGCAGATGGGGCAGAGCATCCATGCCTTGGCCCTGCAAACGTACAGTCCCGAGGAGCTGCCGGCCTCCGAGATGTCTCACATTGAAATAGCATAGAGGGCGAAACGGCTACCCCAGCGAGGGAAGGGAGAAGGTATGGCAGCTCTTTTAGCCACCTGGCTGATGTCAGCCTTGAGCGTGATGATTTTGGCTTGGCTCTTGCCTGGGATCCACGTCTCCGGGTTTGGAGGCGCCTTGGTAGCGGCGCTAGCCATTGGCTTGGTGAATAGCTTGGTGAAGCCACTCCTGCAGTTGATTACCCTACCGCTTACGATCTTCACTTTTGGTCTGTTTTCCCTAATTTTGAACGCCATTTGCTTGCTCATTGCCGACAAGCTTGCCGGTGACGCCTTCAAGGTTGACAACTTCGGCTGGGCACTGGTTGGGGCAATTGCCCTCTCCATCATTAGCAGCTTGGTTCGGAGCATTTTTGAACAAGCTGCTTAGTTTCCTTGCAGAACAAGCCGAGTTAGCCAGCAAGTTGCCCCTACCCCCACCGCTCAAGCCCGAGCTTTGGAGACAGCCTCCAGCAGGGTGGGAGGGGATTGTTGCTTCTGGGGAGCAGCTTCAGCCTTCTTGGCCCGCTTGGCCGCCGCTGGTCGGCTGGCTTTTGCCTGGCCCTTGCCCTCTTTTTCTGCCAGCAGTTCCAGAGCCATCTCCAGGGTCACGGCTGCAGGGGAGAGATCTTTGGGCAGCGAGGCGTTGACTTTGCCGTGCTTGACGTAGAGCCCATAGGGGCCGTCGTGGAGAGTTACGGGCTTGCCATCCTCGGGGTGGGATCCCAGCTCGCCTAGGGGTTTGGCCGAGGCGCGACTGCGGCTCTTTTTGGGTTGGGCCAACAGCTCCAGGGCCCGCTCCAAGCTAATGGTCAGGACATTCTCATCGGGGGGCAGCGAGCGAAACTCCCCATCGCAAGCCACGTAGGGGCCGAAGCGGCCAATACCGGCCTGCACCTTTTTCCCCGATTTGGGGTGTTCGCCCAACGTACGGGGTAGGCTGAGCAACCCCAGGGCAATCTCTGGAGTGACGTCCTCCGGCTTTAGCCCTTTGGGCAGGGAGACGCGCTTAGGCTTTTGGTTTTCCTCAGAAATTTCCCCCAACTGGACATAGGGTCCATAGGGGCCCTGCGGGATCACGTAGATTGGCTCTTGGGTCTCTGGGTGGAAGGCGATGGGCTTGGGGCCTTCCTGCTTGCGCCGGATAAGCTCCTCGATGTGTTCAAGGGTCAAGTCGGCAGGGGGAATATCCTCAGGTAGGTTGGCACGTACCTCTCCTGCTTCGGTTTCGACCACCACATAGGGTCCGTAGGGGCCAATACCAATCTTGGCGGGCAGGTTTTCTAGGTGAATGGAGCGAGCCAGGTTAGGGTCAATTTCTAGCTCCCGTGCCTTCACTTGCCCCTCAAGGCCCTGCTCACCCAGGAAGAAGTGGCGCAAATAGGGCAGCCACTCTGCCTGGCCAGAGGCGATGTCGTCCAGGGTTTGCTCCATCTCGGCAGTGAAGTGGACGTTGACGAGGTTGGGGAAGTATTTTTCCAGCAGCTCGGTAACGGCAAAGGCCGTGTAGGTGGGCACAAGGGCGCTTCCCATCAACCTCACGTAGCCCCGACTCTGGATGGTACTCAGGATGGTGGCATAGGTGCTGGGCCGGCCAATCCCCTCCTTTTCCAACACCTTCACCAGGGAGGCTTCGGTGTAGCGGGGCGGAGGTTGGGTTTCATGAACCACCGGCTCCAGCCGCAGGCAGTCCACTTGCTCCCCTACCTGTAGTAGGGGCAGGTGCACCTCTTGATCTTCCAAAGCCGCCTCTGGGTCGTCGGATCCCTCTACGTAGGCGCGGAAGAAGCCGGGGAAGTCAATGCGCTTGCCGCTGGCCCGGAATACCGCCTCGTCGACCGTAATGAGCACAACCGTGTGGGTTTGCCGCGCCTCAGCCATTTGGCTAGCGACGGTACGCTTCCAGATGAGGTCGTAGAGGGCCAGCTCCTGCCCCGTGAGCGGGGTTTGGCTGGGCAGGCGAAACTCCGAGCCAGCAGGGCGAATGGCCTCGTGGGCTTCTTGGGCCCCTTTGGTTGTAGTGGTGTACTGCCGCGGCTCAGGGCTGAGGTACTCCCTGCCGTACATCGCCTCCACGCAGGCGCGGGCAGCACGGATGGCCTGCTCTGACAAATGCACCGAGTCGGTGCGCATGTAGGTGATGTAGCCCTCCTCGTAGAGCTTTTGGGCAATGCGCATCGTCTGCTGGGCTGACAGGCGCAGCTTGCGGTTGGCCTCTTGTTGCAGCGTGGAGGTGGTGAAGGGAGGGGCGGGCTTGCGGATGGAGGGGCGCTCTTCTACAGAGCTGACCACCCAGACTTTCCCCACTAAGCGCTCCCGCAGGGACTCCGCCTGGGCTTGATCCAAGAGCACTACCTCTCGCCCGGCTATCAGCTGCCCCGTGCTGGGATCGAAGTCTTGTCCACTGGCTAGCCGCTTGCCACCCAGGCTCACCAGCTCTGCCGGGAAAACCGTCGCCGAGCCAGCGCCCTTTGACTGCAGCTCTGCTCGGAGATCCCAGTAGAAGGCTTTCTTGAAGGCCCGCCGCTCCCGCTCCCGATCCACCAAGAGCTTAACCGCCACCGACTGCACCCGCCCGGCTGAGAGCTTGGGGCCAATCTTTTTCCACAGCAGCGGCGACAGAGTGTAGCCCACCAGGCGATCCAGGATGCGGCGGGTCTCTTGGGCCCGCACCAGCTGCTCGTTCACCTCGCGACAATTTTGCAGGGCCTCCTGAATGGCCTCGCGGGTGATCTCGTGGAACACCATGCGGCGGGTAGGCACCTTGGGCTGCAACACCTGTTGCAGGTGCCAACTGATGCTTTCTCCCTCCCGGTCTTCGTCGGTGGCCAGGATCAGCTCATCTGCTTTCTTGAGCGCCTCCTTCAGCTCCTTGACCACCTTTCTTTTGTCTTTGGGGATCACGTAGAGAGGCTCGAAGTTAGCGTGGACATTGACCCCTAGGCGGCTCCACTCTTGATCCTTCACCTCCTCGGGAATGTCGGCAGCCGACTCGGGCAGATCGCGCACATGTCCCATTGAGGCCTGCACCTCATAGTCGGCGGGCAAGAAGCTGCGGATGGTACGAGCTTTGGTAGGAGATTCAACAATGACCAGCTTGGGCATGATGAGGTCTAAAAAGACTGACTGCGGCTACCGCGCCCCCACTTTTGGCGGGCTAGGGCGTGCTGTAAGAGTTGCTCAAGAGTTAGGGACTCTTCTCTGGAGCGTAGCAAGTCTGTCTGCGCTTGACTAGGCAGCTTTCGCTAGGCCTCCTCCTAAGACTCTAGTTTCCAGATCTGGGGACAATCCTGACCATGCACCACTTTTCGATTCGCACCGCCGATATCTTCCGCTCCATGGCCTTCTACGAGAGGCTGGGCTTTGCAGTGGAAGAACGGTTCACTGCCGGGATCACTTTGGCCTGCTGGATGCGCGGTCCCTGGGGCCGTCTGGAGCTGATTCAGGTACCCCAGCCCCACCCTGCCCCCGATCCCTTTGGGGATCCCCACTATGTGGGCTACTACCACCCCTCTTTTGAAGTGGGCCCCGAATGGGGATCCCTGGCCACCTACCTAGAGCATTTACAAGCGCAAGGGCCCCTAACCGTGGTGTTGCCGCCTCAATGCCAGAAAATTGGGTCTCAAACCTACGAGGTGGCTTTCATTGCCGATCCCGATGGCCTGCCGATCGAGCTTATCCGTCTGCAGGGATCCCTAGCGTCAAAAGCGGAGCCGGCTTAACCAAGGCTGCCGCCAGCTAAGGCCCAGGGCCCAAGGAGCGCAAGCAGGCTTCAGCGCCATAGAGGAGGTGTTGCCCAGCGCACCCTTGAAAGCATCCCCGCCCTTGGGGGCTGGGGGGAACGTCAATTGGGTTTATCCTGGACGTAGGTTGTGTTGCCCTTGGAGAGGACAGAGCTTATGGAGATGGATCTCCGTCCCCTGCTCATTCTGGCTCCTGTTGTTTTAGCTGTAAGCTGGGCCGCTTACAACATCATCAAGGCTGCCATCAAGGGGGAAGCCAAGCTCTTTGGCGAGAGGGGTAACAACCCCTTTGGCAAGAGCAACAGCTAGGATCCGTTGGCAGCTCCTAGACTCCCTGTATGTCGGACGCAAATCCCCCAGAGGCAGGGCCGTCGCCTGCGCTGGCTGACCGGAAGTCAGCGGATGTCATTGTTGTCGGAGCAGGGGTGGCCGGCTTAACCTGCGCACGGCAACTGTTGCGGGCAGGGCTGCAGGTTCTGGTACTGGAGAAATCGGCAGGCCTTGGCGGGCGCATGGCCACTCGACGGGTTCAGCACGCTGGACAGACAGTGCCCGTAGATCACGGAGCGCAGTACCTGACTGCCGATTCCGATGGCTTCTATCGCTGGGTCAGGGAGCTCCTGGGCCTAGGACTGCTGAGGGAGTGGACTCGTTCCTTGCATCTGCTGGATCAGGAAGGGCTGCACCTAGAAAATGCCAACGACCAGAAGCCGCGCTATGTCTCTCCCCAGGGCATGACGGCGCTGGCTAAGCAGCTAGCTGCTCCCCTAGCGGTTTACACCCAAACTCGGGTAGTGGGCCTCGAGCCCCAGCCAACCAGTTGGCAAGTGCAAGCCGAAGATGGCCAGTGCTACGAGGCTGCGGCCCTGGTGATGGCCATCCCCGCTCCCCAGTTGCTGCCTTTGCTGCGAGGAAAGATTGCTCCTGGGGACAACCTGTTATCCCTTCTGGAATCCGCTGCCTACCAGCCTTGCGTTGCCGTGTTGGCTAGCTACGCCGAAGACACGCCGCTGCCCCCCTGGAAAGGGATCAAGGGTTTGGACGATCCCCTATTGGCTTGGGTGGCCCTAGACAGCAGCAAGCGGCCCCAGCCCCTGCCGCCGCTGGTGGTTTTGCACGGGGGAGCGGAGTGGTCGTCGCTGTATCTCGAGGCCGCGCCTGAGGAGCTGGAAAAGGCCGGTCGAGAGCTGCTGGCCCATGCTGCCCAGCGCTTGGGATCCTGGCTGGCCTCGCCGCAGTGGATCCAGGTTCACCGCTGGCGCTACGCTCTTCCTGGGGAGGCGATAGGTCTAGCCAGCCTTGGCACCTACGTTCCTACGGGTTCTGGCAAGAGACTCCCCCTGGTGTGCGCTGGCGATTGGTGCGCTGGAGGTCGCGTAGAAGGGGCCTGGCTCTCTGGCCAAGATGCTGCTAGAACCTTGCTGGAGATGTTGGGGAGGGGAGGGCGCTCCTAAGCAGTTAGACTAAACGGGGGCCGAAAATTCCAGCCGGGTCAAACCGCTGCTTCAGCCTCTGCATCAAGGTTGCTGTCGGGCCAAAGTTGGGGGCTAGGGCGGTTTTTAGAGCCGGCGGCGCCTCCAAGAGCACAAGAAACCCCCCCGCAGCCTGGAGATGGCGCTGCAGTTGCAGCAGAGATCCCTGCTCAGGCTGAGGGATCCAGGCTCGCCCCAATCCGCAGCCGCGGTGCAGTTGCACCTGGGCGCTAGGGAAAAGGGATTGGAACTGCTCCAGAGTTGCCAGGCTTTGGCTGGGCGGGCAGCCAAACTTGGCCAACACCATCCCCGAACGGGGCAAGGGCAGAGGCGGAGCCCCAGGCCTTACCTCTTGCCAGCTCAATCCTGCAGGAGCTAGCCGCTGCACCAGAGCCGTCTGTTGGGCAACTACCCGCTCCGAGCCGTGGAAGTGGATCCAGAGCTGGGATCCCTCCCCCCTTAGCCAGAGATCCACCCCCGCTGGGCTGACCGGCGCATTCAGCACCTGCCGAGCCAGGACCTCCAAGTCGGCCAGGGCTCCTGTGGCCAGCAAGGTTGCTTGGGCCGCCGGCAAAGGATAGAGCCGCAGGGTTACCTGCGTCAGGATCCCCAAACTGCCCAGGGATCCAGTAAACAACCTCGTCAGGTTGTAACCGGCTACGTTCTTAACCACCCGTCCCCCCGCCTTAGCCACTTCCCCGTCGGCCCGCACCCAGGTGATGCCCAGCACGAGGTCGCCAATGCTGCCGTAGCGCCAGCGCAGCGAGCCCGTATCGGCGGTGGCGATAATGCCGCCCACTGTGGCCCAGTCAGGGTAAAGGGGATCCACCGGCCACCATTGCCCTTGCTCGGCCAAGATCTGCTGCAGCTCCGCCAAGGTCATGCCGGCCTCTACTGTTACGGTCAGGTCGGCAGCCGCATGGTCAATGAGGCGGCGCAGCCCCCGGGTGGAGAGGATGAGATCCACTGTTTCCAGGCAAGGGGCCCATCCCCACTTGCTCCCCTGCCCCAGCGGCAGCACCTTCCGCCCCTGGCACTCCCTGAGGATTTGAGCCAGTTCCGCAACGGTCGAGGGAGTTTGGATGGGGATAGCAGTGGCTTGGCTGGAAAGAAAAGCCGCCAGCGCAGGAGAAAAAGCCATAGTTGCCCCAAGACTTCTTTTGTAGGCAGAGAGCCTAGAGGCTGGCCTCGGCAGGGTGGGACTCTTTCTCCCCAGAAGGGGAGGAGGCAAGCCTTTGCTGCTCCACCAGGCGGGCAAACTCCTGCTCGAAGGTCACTAGGGCGCGGTTGGTTTTGCCCCCTAGGTAGAGTCCTGCCTCCGTCTCCAGGGCCCAAACCTGGCTGTAGCTGAAATAGCTCATCACCACTCCCAGCATCAGCAGCCCAAAGCCAAGGTAGACAAGGGGGATCCCTGGATCCGATTTAATCTGCAAGCCGGTTGCACCGATAACCTCATCCAGGTGCAGGGTGAGGCGGTTGGGGAAGCGCTGCGGGGCAACTTCGTCGAGAGCTAGACTCATGCCCTGGCGCAGGGATCCTATCCACTGGCCCTCGGTGTCGTAGAGGAGAGCTGTCCCCTGCAGATCCGGCAGCAACAGCGTCAGGCCCTCGCTAAGATCCGGCCGGGTGGGGATAAAAGCGCCCCAGAGCTTGTTGCCCGCCTGGTTGGGCACCCGCACCACTGGGATCTGGAAGGGGGGGCTGTTGTTGAGGCGGATGCGGATGCTGTCGATGCTCCAGTCGGCCTGGTAGAGGGTCACGCCCTGGTAGGAGAGGGGATGGTTGACAGAGAGGGTCTGGCGTTTGACCTCCTGGCCCCCCTCCAGAATGGAGAGGTCAGAATAAAACTGCTTCACCCGCCCGTCGGGAGCATAGTCAATCCAGAAGCGGTTGACCCGAATCTGCCAGGTGGGCAGACGAGCCAGATCCCCTGCGCCGGTGATGTGTTCGATGGCGGCAATCCCGCCGCTGGGGATCAGCTCCTGGGCCTTGAAGCCAGCAAGGCTGCCCCAGATGGCCCCCAACAGGATGAGCAGCAGGCTAGCATGCACCAAGATGGGGCCGAACCGCCCAATCAACCCCTTGCGGGCGTAGAGGCAGGATCCCTCCTGAAACACAGCGTAGCCCCCTTGGCGCAGCCGCTGCGGCAATCCTTGCAGGGATTGCTTGGGCAGATAGGTCCAAAAGGGCAGCCGCTGGAAGGCAGGGGGGCGGGTGAGGTAGCTCCAGCGACGGGCCGCCTTGAGCATCGGCCATTGGCGCGTGAGAGAACAGGCAGCCAGGCTGCTGCCAAGTAGGATCAAAAGAGCCAGAAACCAAGGGGTGCGATAGACGTGATCCAGCCCCAGCTTGAGGATCAGCCGCCAGGTGAGAAAGCCAAACAGGGCCGGCTGCTCAGGGTAGTGGGCCTGATAGAAGGCCACCGTTTCCTCTTGCTCGATTACCGTGCCGATGGCACTGAAAACAGCAATTGCCAAGAGAAGGCCGATGGCTAGCCGCAAATCCGCCAGCAGCGGCAGCAGTTCATGGCGCAGATAGCGCCGCAGGGGGGAAAGCCACCGCGCCAGCGGGGCAGAATCCTTGGACATACAAGCTCCCCTAGGTCCAAGCCGAGAGGATGGTGACGGTGCCGAACCCCACCAGCACCAGGCCACTGGCATAGGTAAGCCAGCCCGACCAGCGCCGCAGGGCCAGCAGTTGCTTAATCGCGCCGGTAAACACCCCCGCCAACAGCAGCGGCAAGACCAGCCCCAGGGCGTAGGTCAGCAGTAGCCCACCTCCCACCCAGGGCTGCCCTGTGGTGGAGACCCAGCCTAGCAAGGCCACCAAAACTGGTGTACTGCAGGGAGAGGCTGCTAGACCAAAGGTGGATCCCAGCAACACCGACCGGCCTAGTCTGGGCCACTCGCCAGGGATCTCCAACCCGTTAAACCAACTGGGAAAGCGCAAGGGGATGACCTCCAGCAGGTTCAAGCCCATGAGGATGGCGAGCCCGCCCGCTACTAGGGATCCAAAGGGGGTGGTTTGTCCGTAAACCCGGCCTAGCAAGGCTGCTCCCAAGCCCAGCAGGCTGAGGGTCAAAGCCACACCAACGGCAAAGCCCAGGGATTGCACCCAGACCTGCCGGCGCACCTCTCCGGCCGCTGCGGGGGCGCTGGGAGTGTAGCCGCCGATGTAGCCGATGGTTACCGGCACCATGGAGAGCATACAGGGGGAAAGGCTAGTAACCAGACCTGCTAGACCCACTGCCAGCAGGCTCAGGGGAGAAAGGTGCTGCGATTGACCTTGAACCAGCTCCGCTGCCCACTGCTCCAGGTGGTAAAGGATATCCGCCATAGAAGAAGCCGTCGCGTCTAAACCTAGGCTAGCTCAAAGAACCTGGAGAACTTGGCGCTGACTGGCCAGCGCCCTCAGCGGCAGCTCTAGCCTAGAAAGCCTGGGGAGCTACTTGGGCTGTTGGCAGGCGGCAATGCTGCTGGCGATAACGGCCTCGGTTTCGGCCAGGCCTTTCCAGCCCAGAATCTGGGTTTCTTTCTTCTCCAAGCGCTTGTAGGTGGCAAAAAACTCGGCAATCTCGTCCAGGCGGTGCTGGGCAATATCTTCCAACTTGGTTACAGAAGCGTAGCGAGGATCCTTAGCCGGCACACACAGCAACTTCTCATCCGGCTCCCCCGCGTCGATCATCTGCAGCATGCCCAGCGGGCGCACCGCAATCACACACCCCGGAAAGGTCGGCTGATCCATGATCACCAGGCCATCCAAGGGATCCCCGTCCCCTGCCCGCGTGTTGGGCACAAAGCCGTAGTCGTAGGGGTACTGCACCGAGGAGTAGAGCACCCGGTCTAGGATCATCACGCCCATCTCTTTGTCAAACTCGTACTTGTTCTTACTGCCGCCAGGGATCTCGATCAGAAGGTTGAGCAGGCCTGGCTCTGGTTGGGCAGGGATCCGCGACAGGTCGATCACAGCCAATACCCTCGGAAGACGTGACGAAGAAACAGCCAGAGGGCATTATACCCCCTGGCTTGAGATTTCAGCTAGCAAGCTCCTCGGGCAAGATTCGAACTTGCGACCAATCGGTTAACAGCCGACCGCTCTACCGCTGAGCTACCGAGGATCGAGACATGTCCCATCATAGGGAAAAAACCGCTGCAAGTCAACTCCTCAGTCGGGCACCGCTAGAGCAGCAGCAAGGCGCTCTTTCAGGGTAGCCACCACCGCTTCAATGGGAAGATCCACGGCCTGACCGGTGGCCCGTTCCGCCAATTCCACCTTGCCCTGCTTGAGGCTGCGCCCCGTAGTTAGGCGATAGGGGATCCCGATGAGATCGGCATCTTTAAACTTGACGCCGGCTCGCTCATCTCGGTCGTCCCAGAGGGTTTCGATACCGGCAGCGTCCAGCTCTTGCACCAATTTTTCTGCCACCTGCATCTGCTCCGGGTCAGCAGTGTTGGGCACCACCACCACCACGTGGTAGGGGGCAATGGCCACCGGCCAGATGATGCCGTTGGCGTCATGGGACTGTTCCACCGCCGCCTGGGCTAGTCGCGATACCCCAATGCCGTAGCAGCCCATCCACAGCGGCTGCTCAACGCCGTGCTCGTCGGCAAAGGTAGCCCGCAGCGGCAGCGAGAACTTGAGGCCCAACTGGAAGATATGGCCAACCTCAATGCCCCTTGCCCCCTGGAGCACCTGGTCAGGGTTGAATAGACAGCGATCTCCTGGTTGGGCTTTGCGCACGTCAACCACCTCCGGCAAGGGGTACTGCTCCCCCCAGTTGGCTCCCACCACGTGTCGCCCCACCTGGTTGCTGCCAGTTACAAAGTTCTTCAGCGAGGCTGCTGTCTGGTCAGCTAGGCGCAAAATCTTGGGGGCAAAGTGTTCCTGCGGGCCCAGGCAGCTATCGGGCAGGTCAGGGGCAATGTAGCCCACGGGAACCGGATCCCCTTGCCAGCTTTTTTGGATCTCAGCATCTGCCAAAGTGAGTTTGAGCAGCTTCTTGGCTTGGTAGCGCTCCGCCAGACGGTTGAGGTGGTTGGCCAACTTCACTTCATTGACCTCTTGATCCCCACGGATGCTGAGCAAAACCACCACCCGCAGGCCGTTGTCGTAAAGGGCCTGGTAGAGCACATTCTTGACAATCAAAGTGGGGGAGATCTTCAAGAAAGCCGCCAGCTTCTCGATGGTTTCCGTTCCCGGCGTATCCAGAACCTGGAAGGCTGTGTAGGGAGACTCAGCTGCCGGCGGCGGAAGGGAGACGGCTTTCTCCACATTGGCAGCATAGGAGCCATCGGGGGTGTAGAGGATCTCGTCTTCCCCGGCAGAAGCCAGCACCATGAACTCCTGGGACATTGCCGAGGGCCCGCCAATGGCGCCCGCATCGGCCTCCACCACGCGAAACTGCAGCCCGCAGCGACGCAGGATGCGGCTGTAGGCGCGGTACATATCCTGGTAGGTCTGGCGCAGGCTCTCTTCAGTGGCGTGGAAGGAGTAGGCGTCTTTCATGAGGAATTCCCGGCCCCGCAGCAGGCCAAAGCGAGGTCGGATCTCGTCGCGGAACTTGGTCTGGATTTGATAGAGGATTTGCGGCAACTGGCGATAGGAGCGGATGAGATCCCGGGCCAGCAGGGTAATCACCTCTTCGTGGGTGGGGCCCAGGGCCAGCTCGCGCCTCTGGCGGTCTTCGAGGGCAAACATGATCCCTTCTGCCTGGGTATATACCTCCCAGCGGCCCGACTCCCGCCAGATCTCCGCTGGCTGCAACTGGGGCAAGAGACACTCCTGGGCCCCAATGGCGTTCATCTCTTCCCGAATGATGTTCGAGATCTTCTGCAGCACCCGCCAGAGCAGGGGCAGATAGGTGTAGATCCCGGAGGAGAGCCGCCGGATAAAGCCGCCTCGCAGCAGCAGCTTGTGGCTGGCCAGCTCTGCTTCGGCAGGATCCTCCCGCAGGGTTACAAACAACATCTGACTCAATCGCTGGCTCCGCTGCATTCCTCCCTTCCCCTTGACAACTGCCTCCAGTGTTCTCAAGCAAGTCCTCCCCCTGGGAGGGGAGGCCGCCCAAATGACTAGGCAGGCGCTAGGGTCCGCCGCTTGGTAACCATCTGGTAGACCTCGATAATGTCCCCTTCTTGCCAGGCGTCGAACTTCTCGATGGCGATCCCACACTCGAAGCCGGCAGTTACCTCCCGCACGTCGTCCTTGAAGCGTCTGAGAGAGTCAAGGCGCCCCTCGTAGACTACCTCTCCTTTGCGGCGAACCCGCACCAGGGCATTGCGCTGCACTTTGCCGGAGAGCACGTAGCTGCCGGCAACGGTGCCGCGGCTGATGGGGATGACTTTGCGCACTTCCGCCTGGCCCAGCGGCTCTTCTACCTCCTCCGGCTCCAGCAGGCCTTCCATGGCTGCCCGCAGGTCGTCCAGCAGGTTGTAGATGATGTCGTATTCGCGCACATCGACCCCCTTCTCGTCGGCAGCCCGCCGCGCGCCAGGGGCAAAGGTGGTGTTAAAGCCCAAGATAATGGCGTTGCTGGCTGCTGCCAGATCCACGTCAGTCTCGGTGATCTCCCCAGGAGCTGCCAGAAGAACCCGTAGGCGCACCTCCTCTTGCGGCAGATCCTGCAGGGCCGTCTGGATGGCCTCGGCGGATCCCTGGACATCTGTTTTGAGGATCAGGTTCAACTCTTTGAGCTGGCCTTCCTGAGCTTGAGCTGAAATGCTAGCCAGGCTGACGCGGCGAGAGAGCGACGCCTGTTGCAAGCGGCTCTGCCGCAGCGCCTCCGCTCGCTCCTCAGCAATGCGGCGTGCTTCTTTCTCATCGCTGTAGACCTGGAACTCATCCCCTGCCGCCGGCACCTCCTCCAAGCCCAGCAGTTGTACCGCTGAAGAAGGCCCGGCCTCCTGTAGCCGTTGGCCGCGGTCGTCTATCATTGCCTTGACGCGGCCAAACACTGCGCCCGCCACTAGCGTATCCCCCACCCGCAGGGTGCCGTTTTGCACCAATAGAGTGGCCACTGGCCCCCGCGCTTTGTCCAGGTGGGCCTCGATGACAGTGCCGCGAGCGGGACGATTGGGGTTGGCCCGCAGCTCCGCCACATCCGCTACCAACAGGATCATCTCTAGCAAGGCGTCTAGGTTGCGGCGGGTGAGAGCGCTGACCTGCACCATGGGCGTGTCACCACCCCACTCCTCCGGCACCAGCCCATGCTCTGCCAGCTGTTGCTTGACGCGCTCCGGCTGGCTGCCGGGCTTGTCAATCTTGTTGATGGCCACAATGATGGGCACCTGGGCTGCCCGCGCATGGCTGATGGCCTCCAGCGTCTGCGGCTGCACCCCATCGTCGGCAGCCACCACCAGGACAGCGATGTCAGTAACGCTGGCACCGCGGGCGCGCATGGCCGTGAAGGCCTGGTGGCCAGGAGTATCCAGAAAAACAATGCGCCGCTTTTGGCCCTCAAAGTCTACATCCACGTGGTAGGCGCCAATGCGCTGGGTGATCCCACCGGCTTCTTGCTGGGCCACGTTAGTGTGGCGGATGGCATCGAGCAAAGTGGTTTTGCCGTGATCCACATGACCCATGATGGTGACCACCGGCGGACGGGGCACCAGGTGGTCAATGTCCTCCAGCTCAAGCATCTCGCTTTTCTTAGCTTTGGGCTCCGTCTCCGGCCGGCGGATCTCATAGCCCAACTCTTTGGCCACCGTCTCAGCCAGCAACTCGTCTAAAACCTGGTTGATGGTTACCTTCACCCCCTTAAAGAAGAGGGTTTTGATGATCTCAGTTTCCGACACCCGCAGGCGCTGGGCTAGTTCCTGCACACTGAGGCTGCCCTCAAGAACCAGAACCTTCTCTTGCGGCGGCAATTCCGCCGTCTCCTCAGGGGGGCTAGTTTTAGCAGAGGTGGATAGCTGCGGGGAGCGCTCAGCAGCTGGCCGAGGGCGCGGGGTTGAAACAGCCGCTGTCGGCGGACGCTGGGCAGGGGGCTTGGCAGTGGGACGGGGCAAGGGCTGGATGGCGTTTAGCTGCGCTTGCTTGACGGTGGAGATCGCCGTCAGAGAATCCAAATCCAAGCCATCTCCATCTCCTTCCTCGCGTCTGCGTTTGCGCTTGCGCTCGGCCTGGCTGCGGCTGGATCGCCGTTCGAGGGCTTTTAGCTCCTCATCCTCCTCTTCTTCCACCGTCTTGCGCTTGACCTTGGGCGTGGCAGGCCGCCCAGGAGCCTCGACCAGCACGGGAGTGGAGATCCCTTCTGGCAAGGGGGGAGAGGATGCTGACTCGGCGGGAACCGCTTTAGCGGTAGGACGGGTGGGGGGCCCCACCAACTCCAGCCGCCGCTGGGGACGAGGAGCCTCCTCCACTTTGCTGGGGCTGTCTTCCTTTTTGGGAGCTGCTGGCTGGCGCTCGGGAGGACTGGCAGGGCGAACAGGTGGGCCCACAAGCTGGGGACGCGGTTGCTGGGCAGTTGGGGGAGGAGAAGCCTTCGCTTCTGCAGGACCAGGAGCAGGGCTGGGCTCGGAAGCCGCTTGAGGCGACTCGGGCCGTCGTGGAGGGGGGAGCACCGTTGGGCGCTTGGCCGCCGGAGCAGGGCCGGCCTGGGGGCTAGCTGCTTTGGCTACAGCCGGCTCAGGTCGAGCTGGAGGGGGCGTCAGCTGTGGTCTTGTCTCACCCACGCGAGCAACTGGTGGCTGCGGCGGGCTGACTGCAGGAGCCTCTTTTGGCGGAGGGATACGCTCAGGTCGCTGCAGCAGCGTTTTGGGAGGACTGGCTTCACTAGGGGGGGCTGGCTGCTGAGCAGGAGCAGGCCGGCGAATGCCAACAATAGCCTGAGGGCGCTCGCTCGCCTTGGCTTCCGCCGCCGGCTCGGCTGGCGAGCTTCCTTGCGGCTTGCTCCGCGGGCGAGGTGGTTTCACAATAGGGGACTTGCCCAGCTTGCTACGCACCAACTCAGCCTGCTCTAGGGAAATGGTGCTGCTGTGGCTCTTGAAAGGGATCCCCAGCTGCTCACAAACCTCCAGCACCTCGCGATTGTCACGCCCCAGTTCGCGGGCAAGGTCGTACAGTCGAACTTTGTCGGTCATTCCTCTGCTTGCCTCTGCTCCTCTCTCCTTGTCAGTTTTACAGGGGTTGAATCAACCTCAATTAACGGATTGAGACTAAACCTGCTGCAGCATAATTCCAGGGGGAATCTAAGTCCAAAAGGGCCGGGGGGCATAGGCAACTAGGGCAGGAAGCAACACCGACAGTGCCTTTTTAGGATAGCCCTTCTACAGTTCCCAGAAGTTGGCCACGGCCGACCTCCCCCAGCCCCATTCTGACAGCTAAGAGGGGCTACCGTGTAGCTGGAACGGAGTGAACCCGGTACCTTGACCGATTCAGGGCTACTGAGGTTGCTCTGAGACTCGCCCTTCAGGGACTGATGTCTCCTGGAGGCTTTCTGCCTCAGAACTGCGCAGCAATTCCTGCTCCAGCAGTTGCCACAGCGAGTCGGGCACCGGCGCCTTGAGGGCTCTACTCATCTGGTGCCTCCGCCGGGCTGCCTGCAAGCATTCTAGCCGGCGACATAGGTAGGCAGAACGACCCATGCCTCTGCCCAAAAGCACCTGGTGAGTGTCGTATTGCCTAACCAGCCGCCACAACTGGGAGCGGGGAAACAATTGGCGGCAGCCTACACAGCGCCGTAGAGGATCTGCGCCTGCCAAAGGATTTGCCTTGAGGAGCCTACTTGGCCTAGTCTACTTCAACTGGGGCAGCCGTGACTGCAGAAACTCGAAGAAACGCTCCACCAAGTAGGGATCCCGCCAGCCCTTGGCCGTTTCTTCCCGCAGGATGTCCATGGCCTCTTGAACGGTGAAGGCGCGCTTGTAGGGTCGCTCCGAGGTGAGGGCGTCGTAGATATCGACAATCTGGAAGATGCGGGCCACCAGCGGGATCCCTTCTCCCCTGAGGCCATCGGGATAGCCGCTGCCATCCCAACGCTCGTGGTGGTGGCGGATGAGGGGCAGCACATCTCTCAGGGTGCGCAGCGGGCGGCAGATCTCCTCTCCAATCAAGACATGGGATTTCATCACCTCCCACTCTTCCGGCGTATGCTTGCCCGTTTTGCCCAAAATCGCATCAGGTATACCCACTTTTCCAATGTCGTGCAGGTAACCTCCCCAAGTCAGCACCTTGACTAGAGGACGGGGTAGCTGGAGAAACTCGCCAAAGCTTTTGGCCAGTTGTGCCAGGCGCTCACAGTGATCCCCAGTGATGGGATCCCGGCTTTCCACAATGCGGGCAATGGCAAATAAAGCCTGGGCGGCATGATCCAAGTCTTCGTTCAAATGCTTCTGGTGAACGAGGGAACGCACCCGCGCCAGCAATTCCGCCTCGTCAAAGGGCTTGCCGAGAAAATCATCGGCCCCCGCCTCAATGCCCCGCAGGCGATTTTCGCGGTCGCTAGCCGCTGTCATCAGCACCACCGGGATCAAGCGCGTCTCCCCATTGGCCTTGATGCGCCGACAGACCTCAAATCCGTCGAGCCCCGGCATCATCACATCCAACAAAATCAGATCCGGCTGCAGGGTTTGAACCATTTGCAGGGCCTGCTGGTCATTTTCCGCCTCGCTGACCCGGTAGCCAGTGCTCTCCAGCAAGTCCCTCAGCAACAGGCGGCTGTCGCGCTGATTGCCCACAACGAGGAGGTGCCCGGCCTGCCCGCTTTCCGTTGTTAAAGGGGTTACCTCAGGGATCCCAACCCCCCAAGCCTCTCAGCTTCAGCCGAGTGCATTTTGGCAAAGACTGTCGCTCGCTCACTGCTTTCACGGTAATCTCACCTTCCACCTGCAAGCATCCGCCTTTTCGCTGAGTTTGCCAAGGCTTTAAGCAACTGCCAATGCTTGAAAAAGCACTGGCAAACTCTAAGACCTCTCCTGAAGCAAGGGATTCCATTCCTCGGCCACAATAGGGATAATGAAGGTAGTCTTGGCTACGTTTTTGGCACCCGTTCTGCTAGCCTCTTGGCAACTTTACTATGTCGTCTTTTTCCTCTGAGTCTCTGCGGGAGCAGGTGCGCCGCATTGATGACCAGCTTTCCCGCCGGCCCCTGGAGCTAGACCCGGCAGGCTACTTTGTCATCTATGTGGATCGACAGCAGCAGCTCATTTGCGCCAAGTACTACAGCACCGTGATCAATGAACGGGGGCTGGCCACTGACCCGGAGACTGGAGCGGTGATCCCAGCGCGAGGGCCAGTTAATCGCTCGCCGCAGCGGGTGTATGTTGGGCGGACGGCCAAAGAGTTGTGTGTCCAGATCTTTGAAAAGGAAAGCGAGAAGGTAGTCTCCCAGCTTAGCCACGCTGCCTACCTGGGGCGGGAGTTCCAGAAGGCAGAGGCGGCCCTCATCTCCGGCGAAGAGTACGTGCAGGACTAGGGGCAAGCTCGCTGCAGGGGAGCAGCTTGTGGCAAAATCGAGCCAGCTTGCTGTGACCAAGGTCACAGCGGGGCAAGCTGGGCTATGGAAGACAAGGTTAAGCCGGGAACCCTTCTGCGGGGACGCTACGAAATCCTCGGCCTTTTGGGGCAGGGGGGCTTTGGGGTTACCTACAAAGCGGTGGATCGCGACACTTTCAATACTCCCTGCGTGGTCAAGCGCCTGCGCCCCCTCTCCACCGATCCCTACACCCTGGCCACAGCCCGCAAGCTGTTCGAGCGGGAAGCCAAGGTTCTCAACCGGCTTAACAACTACGACCGGGTGCCCCGCCTCTTGGCCCACTTCGAGCAGGATCAGGAGTTCTACTTGGTCGAGGAGTTCATTGCTGGGCACGATCTCGGCCAAGAGCTGGTGGCTGGCCAGCCTCTAAGCGAGGCGGAGGTCGTCAAACTGCTGTGGGAGATTCTGGAGATCCTCCACTACGTCCATGCCCGTCAAATCGTGCATCGGGACATCAAGCCAGCCAACCTGATGCGCCGCGACGCCGATGGCAAGCTGGTGTTGATTGACTTTGGGGCGGTGAAGGAGGTGGGACGACTAGGCAGCCCTGCCCCTGGCCAAACCCAGTTGGCGACGGTGATTGGCTCAGTGGGCTACATGGCCCCGGAACAGCTCAACGGCAAGCCCCAGCCCTGCAGCGATATCTATTCGGTTGGGGTGCTGGCCATTCAGGCGCTCACTGGCCGTCCCCCCACCAAGATCCCAGACGATCCGTGTACTGGCCAGCTCCTCTGGCGGGATCTGGTGCCGGTTAGCAAGGAGCTGGCGGAGATTTTGGATCGCATGGTCTGTCCCCGCTGGCAGGAGCGCTTTCAATCGGCGGCTGAGGTGATGGAGGCGCTGCGGCCTCTCCTGCCTACCCCCACCGAAGGTGTAGCGCCTGCTCTTTCCCAGCTTTCGGTGGATCAGCTCTTGGCGATGCGCTTGGTAACCCGCGGCCAGGAAAAAGCTCGCCAAGGGGATCTGCAGGGGGCGATTGCCGACTACACGTTGGCCATCCAACTGGATCCCCAGAATGGCCGCGCCTATAGCCAGCGGGGCAGTGCCCGCTACAAGAGTGGCGACTGGGCAGGAGCTGTGGAGGACTTCACCCAGGCCATTCAACTGACAGGGGATGCCCGTGCCTATGTCAACCGCGGCATCGCCCGCTACCGACTGGGGGACTATGAGGGGGCAGTTGCCGATTACACCCACGCCCTCCACCTCAACCCCAACTGGGCCGTGGCCTACTACAACCGCGGCAACGCCTACCGGCAGCTCGAGCAAAACCAAAAGGCCATCGAGGACTATTCCCGCGCCCTTGAGCTCAATCCCGAGGAAGTACGGGCTTATTTCAACCGCGGCGTGGTGCGCGGCCATCTGGGAGATGCGCAAGGGGCTGTGGCCGATTTTTCCGAGGTCATCCAACGAGATCCCCAGGATGTGGAAGCCTATTTCAACCGGGGCGTGGCGCGGGCGCAGTTGCTGGACTTTCAGGGAGCGATTGAAGACTACACCCAGGCGCTGCAGCGGGATCCCGCCCACTCTAAGGCCTACTACCACCGCGGCCTGGCCCGCCAAGCTTTGGGGGATCCCCAGGGGGCCATCGAGGATTTTTCCCAAGCCATTGCACTGCAGCCTGCTGGGGCCTCTGAGGCAGGGGTGGCAGCGCAGGCGGAGCTCTATCTGCAGCGGGCTATAGCCTACCTGGGCAACAACGCCCTGGAGGCAGCGCTGGCTGACTGCGAACAGGCGCTCCGCCTTAACCCGGAGCTGGCGCCGGCCTATTTCTACCGAGGGCTGGCCCGCCAGGAGTTGAGAGATCCGGCAGGCGCCTTAGCCGACTTCAACCGCGCCCTGGAGTTGGATCCCCAGCTGACCAAGGTCTACCTCAACCGTGGGATTGCTCATCTGGATCTGGGCCAACTGGAAGCGGCTCTTGCCGACTTGAACCAGGCCATTGCTTTGGATCCCAGCGATGCCAGGGCCTACAGCAGCCGCGGGCAGGTCCACAGGCTTTTGGGGGATCCCTTGGCGGCCCTGCAGGACTACACGGCTGCCCTAGAGCGGGATCCGAACAACCTGCAGCTCTATTTCCACCGTGGCCAGGCCCATTTCGACCGAGAAGATTGGCCGGCAGCCTGTGCGGATTTCTCCCAGGTGCTGCAGGCGGCAGCCCAAGCTGAACCAGAGCTGCTAGCCAGTGCCCATCTGCGCCGGGGCATGGCGCGGCAACGGCTGGGGGACTGGCAAGGGGCCCTGGCGGATTTCACTGCCCTAATCCAAAAGCAGCCGCAGGCGTCTCAGGGATTCGCCCTGCGGGCGGCGGTACATCTGGCTTTGGGCAACCAAGAGGCAGCGCTAGCCGATCTTGACCAGGCTTTGAGCTGCAACTGCGACTGGGGGCTAGCTGATGCCGCCCTGGCCTACTGTCAGCGGGGGGATCTGCACCGCCAGGCCAACCGGCCGGAGCAGGCCATTGCCGACTACACCCAGGCCCTGCTCCTGAACCCCCAGGAGCGTCAGGCTCTCTTCTGGCGGGCCCTGCTGTGGGATCAAAGGGGGGAGACCGACAAAGCGCTGGCCGACTACACGCAACTGCTGCAACTGGAGCTAGAGCCCCAGGAGCGCCTCTTGGCCCTGAACAACCGCGGCTGGGCCCATGCCCAACAGGGAGATTTTGCAGCGGCCCTCCAGGATTACACCCAAGCCATCACTCTGGATCCCGCCCACTTCAAGCTTTACCTCAATCGCGCCCTGGCTCGTCTTGCCCTCGGCGATTGGCAGGGAGCTTGCCAGGACTTCCAAACGGCTCTCCAGCTGCAGGACTACGACGGACGGCTCTTGGAAGCAGCGGCAGGGATCCCTTCACTTGCCCCTACAGGACAACTCTGATTTGCCCACGCCGCTCCTCAAAGTCGCTGATCAAGAGCCGCACCTCAATCTGCCATTCTCCCCCTGATGTTAGGGGCACATTTTCAACCGCAAACTGGCCGGGCTTCTTCGGCAGCAGTTGTCGGCGCAGAGGTGGGATCCCGCGTTCGGGCAGGGAAAAGGCCAGGTTCAGCTCCTGGGCTGGGATCTTTTTAACCTCCACTTGAACCCGGTTGTTACCAGGGCGACAGGGCAGGATCCGCAGGGAGAGGCTGCCTTCTGGCCAGCTCAATTCCTCTTGGCAGGACGGCTCTGCAGGGGAGCTCCTCTCCTGTCCAGGCGGAGCTTGAGCTACCAAAAAACTGGTCAGGGCCAGCACCAGGATCAGTCCCACCAGCTCCAGGCGGACAATCTGGCGCAGCAACCGGCCCACCGCCTGCCCACCCTGCCGTAATGCTGGCACCAGCCGAAACTTGTTGTGGGCGCCCAGCCCCACCATCATTAGCACTATCAGCAACTTGGCCCAAAGGTATCGCCCATAGGGATGATCCCAGTCCCAGCCGCCGTGAATCCCGGCCATTCCCATCCCCGCTAGGATAAGCCCCGGCACTGCCCAGGTGGCTACGTCAGAAAACCGCTGGATAATGCCTACAGATGGGTAGGGAGGAGCTTCCCTGCTCAGCAGGCGCTCCAGCCCCCATAGCCCCCCTAGCCAAAAAGCCGAGCCGGCTAGATGTAGCCCCAGCAGCGCCATCGTTCCTGCCGGATACTCGCTTGTGAGGGCATGACCAATGGGCAGAAACGATCCAATAACTAACACCGAGCCCACACTGCTGGCCCAGGCGGCGCCTCCCTCGCAGGCCCAGATCAGAACTCCTAGCCCCACTAGCCGCAGCCCCGTACCCCAGCCATAGGGAGAAAGCATCACACTCAGCAGCTTTTGCCCATTGAGGTGGGGGTAAAGCTGGGCCAAGTGCAAACTGAAGGCCACCAGAGTCAAACTCAGGGTGAGCCAAGCTGCCACGAAAGCCCAGGCCTTAAAGGACTCCGTCCCGCTGGCGCGAACAGAGAGCTCTATTCCATCTGCCCCCAAAACGCTCGAACGCCCCTGCAACAGCCGCCACCAGCCCAACACCCCCACCACAAAGAGGCTGCCCAAGTAGATCCCCCAGCGCACACCCACTAGCGGCCAATGCAGGGGATCCCTTCTTCGGAGGTGGGCCGCCCTCACCGCTTGAACCAGCTCTGGATCTGCAGTCCCCACCTGGAAGACAAACGAGCCACTCACCGGATGGGAATCAGCGGAAATGGCCCGCCAACTGACAAGGTAAACCCCCGCTGGGATCCCCCGGGGCAAATCCCCCTGAGGTGCCTCGCCTCTGCTCACCAGGTTTTCCAGGGGCAATACCTGTCCATTTCCGTCCAAAACCTGGAGCTGCGTAAGCTGCACCGGCTCATTGAAAACCAGCCGCACTTGCGTCGGCGCTTCCTGGAGCACCGCTCCATCTTCCGGGAAAGTGGAGAGCAAGCTGGCATGGGCGAAAGCGGGCGGGATCCCAGCCGTCCACAGCAAGAGGCCGAGGATCCCAGCCCAAATCCAGGCAAAAACCCTTCTAGGGCGAGACATCCTGCCCAGCAGGCCGCCTAGCGGCTGCCGTGACCATGACCCTGTCCACTACCTCCACCTGTCAGCTTCAGCAGCGGGGCCGGCTCCGGCAAGCTCTTGGGATCCTCGCCCGGCTGCGCCACCTGGATCCAGCGGTGCACACCTTTTTCGCACTCCTGGATCACCGGGATGGGGATGACCTCGCCGGGCCGATCCGGCAGCTTGGCGCGGATGCTGAACTCATCCATGAGGTCATCGGGCAGCGAGCCGCCACTCCAGATCACTTCGGCAACCGTTTCGGTGATCATCTTCCCGTGGGACTCGTATGGGGTCTTCAGCGGCCTTTTGACCGTCTCGACGTTCCACAGAGGGTGCACCATCGGCTTCACGGAAACAAATCCCTCTGGGATCTGCACCCGCAAGCGCTTGGTTGGGGAGCCATCACATCCATGGGGTACGCGAAAGGTGAGCTTGGTGTAGCTGCCTGCCGGGGCTTCTTGGGGATGGACGGTAACATGAGCCCAGGCAGAAGAAAGAGGCAGAAAGCTCATACCCAAAGCCAGCAGAGATTTTCTGGCTAGAGCTAAGTAACTTTGCAGACCCATTTCCAATCTCCTTTTTTTCCAATTTCTTTAGTTTTCCAATTTCTTCAGGGATGGCG
The DNA here is from genome assembly GCF_047462215.1 of Synechococcus sp. O70.1. Taxonomy (NCBI): domain Bacteria; kingdom Bacillati; phylum Cyanobacteriota; class Cyanophyceae; order Synechococcales; family Synechococcaceae; genus Synechococcus; species Synechococcus sp. O70.1. The sequence goes on from NZ_JANSIT010000003.1 coordinate 169,849, forward strand.
ATGGGATCCGTGGGATTCCATCAGGCTCATGCTGTGCTGGCCCCAACTGGAGAGGCCCATGGACACCAGGCCGGCGCTGGCCAAGCCCATGGACACCAGCCCAAAGGAGAGAGCGCCCATGGCTACTAGGCCAATGGAGAGGATGCCGTGGGTGACCACGCCGATGGCTACCACCCCATGGGCAGAAATGCCCACCGCCACCAGCCCATGGGCCCCTATGCCCACTGAGAGAAGCTGGCGGCGGGATCCCTGGACTTGACGGCCCTGCTCCTGCCGCACCTGAGGTGCCACGGCCACTTCGTCGTGGGCCATTAGCCCTTGCTCCAGTTGTGCTCAGCGCGATCCAAAACGTAGGCGGCCACCGCCTCGATCTCTTCTGGCTTGAGGAGCTTGCCAAAAGCAGGCATGGCCCCTTTGCCGTTGCGCACCTGGGCTTGGATTAGCTCCAGCGTATCCACGTGGTACTCGTGCAGGGCAGCCAGGGAGAGATTTTTAGCCGGCACTATCGAGTTGCGCCCGTTCAAGTGGCAGCCCACACACTTGGCCTGAAAGACCTTGGCCCCTAAAGCCAAATCCGGCTCAGCAGAAGCCACTTGCGGGCTCCAAAAGACAGCGGCACCGACAAGCAAAAGCAGCAAGAAAAGTTTAACGATCCGCATTTTCCTCTCAACAATTTGCAAAAGACTGTTCATGGAAAAATCCAGCTTTTGAAGCTAGACCATTATCTCTGGCGGGTCAGGCCACGTCAAAAGACAGCCTGTCGAGTCCCCCTGGCTACCATGGGGTGGAGGATCCCTAGGGCCATGAGCAGTCTGCCGCCGGAGTTCATCCAGTTAGTGCGCCAGAAGGCCGACATCGTTGAGGTGGTGGCCGAAAAAGTGGTGCTGCGCCAGCGGGGGCAAAACTTTGTCGGCCTCTGCCCTTTCCATGACGACCACAAGCCCAGCTTTCACGTCAGCCCCAGCAAGCAGATCTACAAGTGCTTCGCCTGTGGTGCCGGGGGAGATGTCATCCGCTTTGTTATGGAGACCGAGCGCCTTTCCTTTGCCGAAGCCGTGCGCTGGCTGGCCCGCCGCTACCATGTGCCCGAGCCCAAGGGATCCTTCTCCCCAGACTACGAACGCCAGGTCTCGCGTCAGGAAAAGCTGCTGGAGATTTTAGCCATGGCCGCCGACTTCTACCGGCACGTCCTCCACTCCCCGGTGGGATCGGCGGCTAGGGAGTATCTGCATAGCCGCCGCTTGAGCGAAGAGACTTGGCAACAGTTTCAAATCGGCTTTGCTCCCCCCGGGTGGCAGCCGCTCTACGAGTACCTGGTTAACCAGAAGCGCCAGCCGGTCAAGCTCCTAGAAGAAGCCGGCTTGCTGGTGCCGCGTCAGGGGGGAGGCCACTACGACCGCTTCCGCAACCGCATCATGCTGCCCATTTTTGACCTGCAGGGGCGGGTCATAGGCTTTGCCGGCAGGGCTCTAGGAGAGGAGCAGCCCAAGTACCTCAACTCCCCAGAAACGGAGCTTTTCAACAAGAGCCAGGTGGTCTATGGCCTCAACTTTGCCCGCGAGGCCATCGCCAAAGCCGACCAAGTTTTAGTGGTGGAAGGGTACTTTGATGTGATCGCCCTGCACCAAGCCGGCATTGCCTATGCGGTAGCCGCCATGGGCACGGCCCTGACGCCGCACCAAGTCAAGGCTCTGCTGCGCTACACGCCGTCCAAGCGGGTCATCCTCAACTTCGATGCCGACCGCGCTGGGTTGAATGCCGCCTTGCGGGCTGTTCAAGCCGTTGAGGAGCAGGCGCGACGGGGGGAAATCGAGTTGCGCATCCTCACCCTTCCCGCTGGGAAAGATGCCGACGAATTCCTGCGGGAGCACCCGGCTTCCCAACTAGAGGCCCTGCTGGCTCAGGCTCCCCTATGGCTGGACTGGCGGATTGAACAGGTGCTGGCCGGTCGGGATCTCAGCCAGGCCGCCGATTTCCAACAGGCCTATCAAGCGCTGGTGCAACTGCTGGCCGGTCTAGGTGGACAATGGCGCTCCTTGTATATCCACAAAGTGGCGGAATTGCTCAGCCGGGGCAACGCTCGCCTTAGCCGCAATCTGGAAGAGGATCTGCGACGTGCCGTGCGCCAGTACCGCTGGTCAAAACCCCAACAACCTGCTGCCGACCGGGGATCCAAACTCTTGCAGTCCGAGTCCCATCTTCTGCAGATCTACTTGCACTTTGCCGAGTACCGCCGCGAGATCCGCCAGACCTTGATGGAGCGGGAGCTGCAATTCAGTTTCCGTCCTCACCGGGAGCTGTGGCAGCGGATCTTGGAGCTGGTCTCGGCCCAGCCGGAGCTGGAAGACGAGGAGGAGGGTCTTTTGACCGCCCTGCGCACTCTCTGCGCCCAGGACGACGCCCTCAACGAGCGCCTCAGCCACCTGCTCTGGCAGGACGAAACTACCCGCGTGGCCCTGATGCGTCCGCGCCTGGTGGTGCGGGCTGCTCTAGCCAACATGGAGCTGGAAATTCGTCAGAAGCGCTACCGCTACTGGACGCAGCTCTGGGAGCAGGCCTTTTCCGAAGGCAACACTACTCTAGCTGCCGAATACCAGGCCAGCATTCACCAGGAATATCAGGCTATCTTGGCCTTGCAGCGCCAGGTGCAGCTTAACCTGGAAGATTTGCTGGAGACAGCGCTAGCGGAGGAGTGGACTTAAGCAGTTCCGGGTCCGCTCTCCCTCAAGAGAAGGGGCAGGGGGGGAGGGCGCAGTGAAGCGCGCCGGCGAGAGACTGGGGAGCCACTCATCCGCCTGGCCATACGCCTGCTGGGCAAAGCGGCGGGCTAAGGCCGGCAGGATGGCCAAAGGGCTGCTGAAGCCGGAAAAGAGTTGTAGCCCTTCCCAGCCGGGCAGGGATCCCACCAAGGGATAGTGATCGCCACTGAAGGCCACCAAGCAGTGACACCAGCGCCCGGGCAATTGGGCCACTTGGGGTAGGTAGCGCCCCACCTGGGCCCGGATTTGCGCTTCGCCGCTAGTGGCATCCAGCTGGGCTTGAGGATCCGTCAGCACCCGACTGATCTGGCCCAGGCGAATGCTGCCGTCTAGAAATTGCAGGATCCCGACATCCAGGATGGGTGGGCAGAGCTCCTGCCCCGGCTTGTCCCAGAGGGGATCCCGGTCGGGGTGAGCCGCCTGCCGCTCCAGCTCCAGGCGCTGCACCGGCGCGCTCATGACGATGGTTCTCAGCCGCACCGTTGCCGGCTCTAGCTCGAGGGATTCGGCGTGGGTGAAGTAGATAGGGGCATAGATGCCAGCTTGACGCAACAAAGCCCGTGTCCAGCCGCCGGCGCACACCACCACCTGGGCTGCCCCGTGGAAGTCGGCGGGTGTCTCTACGCCGGTGATCCGCTGCCCTTGTCGCCGCAAGCCAGTTACGCTTTGGAAAAGTAGGGATCCCCCCAGGCGTTGGAAAGCCCTCCGAAAAGCCAGGGTTGTCAGCCAGGGGTGGATGTGGCCGTGCTGGGCCCAGAGCACGCCCTCCAGGGCCGCCGGCTGCAAAAGGGGCTCCAGCTCACAGGCCGTCTCCACCGGAATCCGCTGGGGTGGGATGCGACAGTCGGCTAGATCCGCCTCCACCGTTTCCACTGAGTAGCCAGGAGCAACCAATAGGAGCAGATCTAGCTCGCGAAAGTGAATATCTGCCTCCAGCTCCTCTGAGAGAGTGCGGTAGCGCTGGATCCCTTCTTCCCCCAGAGCTTTGAGCAGGGGAGTTTTTCCAGCCCAATGAGCTAAGCCACCGTAGCTATAGCGGGTGGCACTGGCGGGCAGCGCCTCCTTCTCAAGGAGAAGAACGGATCCCCCCTGGCGGGCCAACTCATAGCTTAGGGCTGCTCCGGTGATCCCGCCGCCGACAACAATCCAGTCATAGTTGGCCATGCCTGTCTCGCTCCTCGGGTTGGCAATTGCTCCGCCCTTGCCAGGAACACAAAAACAGGCAGGGATCCGCCCCTGCCCTGGAATGGCCTGCCTCAGGCTTTTTTAGGACTCCTGCGCCAGACGGGCATAAAACAGGCCCTGAACGCGAACGGTGCGAGGTTCCAGTGCCCCTTGCTCGGTACTAGACGGCTGGATGCTAACAAAGGAGCCAGCGATTTCTCCAGTGCTGGAATCTACGCGAGCAATGCGCAGCGACATTTTCCCCCGGGAAATCTCGTCCACCTTGCGGTTGGCTGCAAAGTCCTCCTTGGCTGCCTGCAGCCCCACAGCCGTGTCGTAGCCGGTGCTAGAACCCCGCCCCCGCGAGTCGAGGAAGCTGCTGGTACGGTAGCCAGGTACCAAGAACTCGCCTTCAAAGTCCGTTGAGGGATCGATGACCGACCCTTGAGCGGTGGCCACCAAGTCTTTCACGCTAAACAAAAAGGGCACCAGCTCGCGGCGAGGCAACTGACCGGTGGTTGGCTGGAAGGTGATCCCATCCACCACTTTGAACTCCAAGCCACCCTCTTTGGCAGTGACTTCCGCTTTAATCGGCCCCAGGGTAGCAGCCGAGATCATGATGTTCTTGGCTTTGATAAACTCTTTTTCCCCGTTCCGTTTTTCTTCTTCCACCTCAATTTGCACGGGCTGGAAGCAGACATCGGTCAGCTTTAGGGATCCCCCCGTCGGCACCTCAATGCGGCCGCGGGCATTGTCCGAGACCGACGGGCAAATAGCCGCCTTGCCTGTGTTGCGGATCTGGTCGTAGGTTAGAGGGGCCTTGGCTGCCTCAGCCCGAAAGGCGAAGACGCCTAGACAAAGCGCCAGCAGGATGGCGAGCAGGGGACGGTACCGCATAATCAACCTCGAAAAACCCGTTTTGAATCTCTTGGGAAATAAACCAGTGCCCCCATTGTACGCAATCGCAATCCGCTCTTTGCTAAGCCAAGCAAAGTTTCTTGACTAGGCAAGAACTAAAGCTGGCTAACCGCTAAAGATCCCAGCCAGCGCTCCCGAATTTGGGCCACCAGTTCACCGATGGGCTGCTGGTTGACCCGGTAGCTGGTGGGATGGGCAATCAGGCGGGCTGTGCTCTCGAAAAGACAGTCCCGCTCCACCAGGCCATTTTCCCGCAGGGTGCGCCCGGTGGCCACTAAGTCCACAATGGCATCAGCCATGCCCGTGAGGGGAGCCAGCTCCACTGAGCCGGCAAGGGAGATGAGCTCCACCGGCAAATCCAGGCGGTCGAAATACTCGCGGGCACAGCGGACAAACTTGGAAGCTACCCGGGCATAGGGCGGCAACTGGGCTGCTGAGGTGTAGGGGCTGTCTTGGGGAAGAGCCACCACCATGCGGCAGTAGCCAAACTTTAGGTCCAACAGGTGGGCTACCCCCGCTTCCCTGCTGGCATAGCGCTCCCGCAGGACATCGTAGCCGACAATCCCCAGCTGGGCCTGGCCGTACTCCACGTACACCGGCACGTCCTGGTTGCGCACCAGCAGCGCCGCGTAGCGCTGTCCCTTGAGCTGGGTAGGGGATTCAATGCGCAGGAGGCGATTGGCCGGATCCAAAAAGCGGCTAAAGTCGATCCCTACCTGCTGCAGACAGCGGATGGCATCGGCTAGCAAAGCTCCCTTGGCGAGGGCAATGGTGATCGGCTGACGGTCGGGAGGATGAACTTGGCAGTCGTGCAGCTGAAGATCCAAAGCTGTCGACATGAAGGGGGCCGCTGTCCCAGGGCAACTCTCAATCCTAGCAACTGCTAGGTCATCTGTGCTCCCGAAACTGGGCAAGAGCACGGCACAGCCCCGGGACAGCCTCTGCTGGCCAGAAGCCCTCGCCGCGCCGGCCCTGGTGCAACTGTAGGTAGAGATCCCAGGCAGCGGGGCTGCCGTGGGCAATCAAAGTTAGCGAGGGGAAGGTCTGCTCCAGGGTGAGGCTCTCTTCGGCCATCAGTTGGGAGGCCATGGCCTCCATATCCCGCTGCAGGCAGTACACCCCCTGCCCAAAAGCTTGCCACTCCTCTTGAGTTAGCTCCAGCGCCCAGGTTTCTCCTCCCACAAGGGCCACAAAAGGAGAGCGCCGGGGATCCCAGCCCAGTCGCCAGCCGGATCCCTTGCAGAGAGGAGAGGGGGTAGAAGAGAAAAAAGCCTCCATGCTGGGTTAGGCCAAAAAGATGCAGGTAGAATCAACGGATGCGTTACCAGCATAAAGCGCCGATGCTCAGTTACCAACCTCCCCCCACCCAGCGGCGGCTTCCTCTCCAGGGCACGCTCGGCTGGGGTGTGCTGCTTGCAGCTTTGGCGTTACGCGCCACACTCGGAGAAACCTGGGCCACGGTGGCTACCCCGCAAAACCCGATCTTACGGGTGGGCATCCTGCAGCACTTTGGTCGCTCTGAACAGGATCAGGTGGAGTTGGCAGCGCCAACCGGGTCGCTACTGACGCTAGAATTTCCCCAGGCCGACGGCAGCACCCAGAGGCAGCGCACTCCGCGCGTAACTGTCGGGATCGTCAACCGCGCCTTGGCCACTCCGGAAACCGTGTACCGCCTTGTTCTCAGCAGCCACAAAAGTTTTGAGAGCGCCGAGGCCAGCGCCAAGCGTTGGCAGGCTTTAGGGATCCGCACCGAGATTGCCCAGCCGCGAGAGTGGCAAGTGTGGGCCAGCCGCGCCTACACCCCTCAGCAGTTGGCCCAGATTCAGCGCTATGCCCAGGCCAAAGGGATCCCCCAGGTGCGGCTTGAGGTCCAGCAGCGGCGCCAACAGCCCCAGCTAAGCTGGGTGCATGGCCACTTTCGCTACCACCGCACCCGGCTTCAGGTAACCTCGGACGCGGGCTATCTGCGGGTAAACGACCGCTACTATGCCGGCTCGATTACCATTCAGCCTAACGCCTACGGCAGCTACACCGTGGTCAACGCCGTGCCGCTGGAAACCTATCTGCGGGGGGTGGTGCCCCACGAAGTAGGGCCGGGAGCTCCCTTTGCCGCCATGGCCGCCCAGGCCATTCTGGCGCGCACCTACGCCCTCAAGAACCTGCACCGCTTTCAGGTCGACGACTACCACCTCTGTGCCAACACCCACTGCCAGGTCTACAAGGGGCTGACGGGAACCCATCCGCGGGCGGACGAGGCCGTTCGCCAGACCAGCGGCTTGGTGCTTACCTACAATGGCAAGCTGGTGGATGCTGTGTATTCTTCCTCCAACGGCGGCATCTCGGCAGGCTTTGAAGAAGTTTGGGACGGCGAGCCGCGCCCTTACCTGCGCCCCCGCGCTGACCTCGCTCACCAGCCCGATCAGCCCTTTGATTTGCGGCGGGAGAGCGACTTCAAGGCCTTTCTGGAGCAGCGGGAAGGTTTCCATGAAGCAGGGGTATCTCGCCTTTTCCGCTGGGAGTTCTCCCAATCCCTGGCGGAGCTCAACGCCCAACTGCGGGCTGCCCAAGAGTACCTCGGGATCCCTCTCCCCGAGTGGACGACCATCCAGGGGCTGCAGGTTCTGGAGCGCTCGGTCAGCGGTCGGGTTCAGGCGCTGCAAGTGGACCTGCAGACGCCCCAAGGATCTCACTCGCTGGTTTTGCGCAAGGATCAGGTGCGCCTAGCTTTTCCCCGCCTCTACAGCACCCTGTTTCGCGTCGAGCCCCTAAAACAGGGCAAGGAGCTAGCGGGCTACCGCTTTATCGGCGGCGGCTTTGGCCATGGGGTGGGGCTGAGCCAGTACGGCGCCTACACCTTAGCCCGGCGGGGGTTGAATGCAGCCCAAATCCTCGCTTTCTACTACCCTGGCACGACCCTGACCGAGCTGGGATCCCTCCCCGAGGCTTCGCTGGCTGACCAGTCCTTGCCCGTCCACCCGAGGTAGCGTTCCCCATGGCAGCAGAGCAGCAGAATGCCGGCCATCCTCCGCTTGAGGAGCAGGAGATCTCAGCCCCGCTGGAGCCCGTTCAAATAAGGGGGTTGGAGCCCTCTGCCCTCCCCGCGGCCCCACCAGGGTTCAAGTCGGGGTTTGCGGCGCTCATTGGACGGCCCAATGTGGGCAAGTCCACTCTCATGAACGCCCTGGTGGGCCAAAAGATCGCCATCACCTCCCCTGTGGCCCAGACCACTCGCAACCGCCTGCGCGGGATCCTCTCCCTCCCCCAAGCCCAGATCATCTGGGTGGATACTCCTGGCATCCACAAGCCCCTCCACCGCCTGGGGGAGATCTTGGTGCACAACGCTCAGGCCGCCATTGGGAGCGTGGACGTCGTTCTCTTTGTGGTGGATGGCTCAGTGCCAGCAGGTCGCGGTGACGCTTTCATTGCCGAGCGGATCCCTGCCACTACCCCCTGCATCCTTGTCTGCAACAAAGCCGATCTCCTCAAAGACGCTGCCACGCGCCAAGCTCACCAGGAGAGCTACCAGGCCCTGCGGCCCGCTGCGCCGGTGGTTTGGGTGTCTGCCTTGGATCCCGGCAGCTTGCCACCCCTTATCCAAGTCACTGTTGACCTGCTGCCTGTGGGGCCCTACTACTATCCGCCAAACCTGGTCACCGATCAGCCAGAGCGATTCATCATGGCGGAGCTCATCCGGGAACAGGTGCTGCTGCACACCCGCGAGGAAGTGCCCCACTCGGTGGCCGTAACCATCGACCAGGTGGAGGAAACCCCCAAGGTTACCCGCGTCTTGGCCACCCTCTACGTGGAGCGGGACTCGCAAAAAGGGATCCTCATTGGCAAGGGAGGGGAAAGGCTCAAGCAAATTGGCCAGGCTGCCCGCCTTCAGATTCAAAAGCTCATTGCCGGCAAGGTGTACCTGGAGCTGTTTGTTAAGGTGCGGCCCCACTGGCGGCGCTCCGAGCACCTCCTGCGCGACTTCGGCTACCGCCTCGAGACGTAGGGATTGAGCAGAGCGGCGGTTGCGGCTAATCATGGAAATGGCAATGCTTCCCGTGGAAGGCTAAGAACCATGCTGCGACTGTACGGGATCCCCACCTCTGGCAATTGCTACAAGGTGGAGCTACTTCTGAGGCAGCTGGGGATCCCCTATGAGACGGTTGAGGTGAACTCCCGCACCGGCGAGAACCGTCGCCCCGAGTACCTGGCCAAGAACCCCTTGGGCCAGATCCCGGCCTTGGAGCTAGAAGACGGCACGGTCTTGGCCGAGTCGGCTGCAATCTTGGTCTATCTAGCAGAAGACACCCCTCTCTATGGCCAGACACGTCTGGAACGGGCTGAGATCTTGAAATGGCTGTTTTTTGAGCAAACCCGCATTGCTCGCTACATTGCCACTACCCGCTTCCTCGTGCGGACTGGCCAGGCCGAGGCCAACGCCGAGCTGATTGCCCAGAACCTAAAACTGGGCACGGAGGCCTTAGAGATCATGGAAGGCCATCTGAAGGGGAAAGAATTCTTTGTGGGCAACCGCTACACCATCGCCGATCTGGCCCTCTTCACCTATACCCACGTGGCGGAGCAAGGCGGATTTGACCTCAAGCCCTTCCCCAACATCCGCGCCTGGTGTGAGCGGGTCAAGGCCACCGAGCGCTTTTTCCCTCTCCCTGGAGCCTAGAGGTCCCCCTGCAGCCAATCGATGCATCGGAGCTACCGAGAGCTGGCAGTCCCTAGCGCCCCTTGAGCTCGCGCTGGATTTCCCGCCGCGTCTCCCGTTCCTTAATGGCTTGCCGCTTGTCGTGGAGCTTTTTGCCGCGGGCCACGCCCAGGTGGGCTTTGATCCAGCCGCGGTTGAGCACCAGCCGCAGGGGAACCACCGTCAGGCCCTTTTGCTCCACCAAACCCCGCAGGCGATCAATCTCACGGCGGTGCAGCAGCAGCTTGCGGCGGCGGGTGGGATCGTGGTTGAACTCCTTGCTGGTAGTCCCGTGGGGGGCAACATGCAAGTTGTGCAGCCAGGCCTCGCCATCGCGAAAGAGCGCAAAGGCATCTTGGAGATTGGCTTTGCCTGCTCGGATGGACTTGACCTCCGTGCCGGTGAGTTGGAGCCCAGCTTCGTAGGTCTCCAAGATCTCATACTCAAAGCGGGCGCGGCGGTTTTCCACTAGAGTTTTGACGTTGGGATCCACAGCCATAGACTTTTTTGAGGTTTGGCTAACTCCAATCCTAGGGGGAGGCCAGGGATCCCTCCAGCTTGCGCACTTCCTGGGCCACCCGCCGCTCCGACTTGCCGCGCCAGACAAAGCGGAGGGGAGTGCCGGCAAAGTCTAAGTTTTGCCGGAAGTGTTTTTCCAGGTAGCGGCGGTAGTTTTCTTTGAAGAGATCGGGATCGTTGACAAAAAGGAGGAAAGTGGGGGGCTGCTCTGCTATCTGAGTGCCGTAGTAGATCTTGCCCTGCCTGCCCTGGCGGTTGGCGGGGGGCGATTGCCAAGCAAGGGCATCCTGCAGCACTTCGTTGACCACGGAGGTGGGGATGCGTTTGCGATGGGCAGCTACCACGGTGTTGACCTCGGCGAAGATCTTGTGGGTGCGCTGCCCTGTGAGGGCGCTGACAAACACCAGGGGCGCCCAGTCGATGAAGTAAAGCCGCTCGCGGATCTCGCGGGTGTACTCGTCGATGGTGTAGGTATCCTTTTCCACTGCATCCCACTTGTTGACGACGATAATGCAGGCGCGGCCCTCTTCCGCAATGCGGCCAGCCAGCCGCTGATCCTGCTCGGTTACCCCCTCCAAGGCGTCAATGACCAGCAGCACCACGTCTGAGCGCCGAATGGCCTTGAAGGCCCGGTTGATGCTGAAAAACTCCACCCCGTACTCCACCCGGCTTTTCCTGCGGATCCCGGCTGTGTCGATGAGGCGGTAGGTCTGCCCCTCCCACTCCACCAGGGTGTCGATGGCATCGCGGGTGGTGCCGGCGATGGGGCTGACAATGGCCCGCTCGGATCCCACTAGGCGGTTGAGCAGGCTGGACTTGCCCACATTGGGCCGGCCAACAATGGCCACGGCAATGGGCTCTGCTTCAGTTGCGGCTTCCTCCCCTTCCGGCAGATGGGGCAGCACTGCCTCCAACAGCTCGGCTACCCCATTGCCGTGGAGGGCAGAGCAGGGGATCGGCTCCCCCAGCCCCAACTCCCAAAAAGCCGCCGCCTGCGCCAGGCCCAGTTGCCCTGACTCGCACTTGTTGACGGCCACCACCACCGGCAGGGGTTGTTTGCGCAGCCAATCGGCCAATTCTTTGTCGGCGGGGGTCAGCCCTTCGCGGCCATCCACCACGAAGATCACCGCGTGCGCTTCGGCCATCGCTGCCATGGCCTGCTGGCGAATATGGGGCAAAAATTCGCTGTCGTCGCCAAAGACCAGTCCGCCCGTATCCACCACCCGCAGGCGGCGCCCATTCCACTCCACCTCTTGGTAGAGGCGATCCCGCGTTATGCCGGGCTCGTCGTGGACAATGGCCGCCCGTACCCCCGCCATGCGATTGACGAGGCTGGACTTGCCCACGTTGGGGCGACCCACAACAGCTACTAGAGGTAAGGGCACGGCTGCAGTCGAAAAAGCCAAAGCTGGATCTCTATCCTAGCCGTTGGCTTTCCTGCCGCCCAAGACTGGCCTTGCTCTAGATTGCCTTGGGAGCCGCTCTGGCGGTAAGCTGTGCAGTTAACCCCAATTCCGTGGCTTTATGAACCTTGCCCCTGCCCAACGCCTGCGCAAGCTGCCTGCCTATGTCTTTGCCCGGCTGGACGAGCTCAAGGCCCGCGCCCGCCAGCAGGGGCTGGATTTGATCGATCTGGGCATGGGCAACCCCGATGGCCCCACCCCCCAGCCCGTGGTGGAAGCAGCCCAGGCGGCCATTGCCGATCCCCTCCACCACGGCTACCCTCCCTTCGAGGGCACGGCTAGCTTCCGCCAGGCCATTGCCGAGTGGTACTGGCGCCGCTATGGAGTGGAGCTAGATCCCAATGACGAGGTGCTGCCTCTTCTGGGATCCAAAGAGGGCCTGACCCACCTGGCCTTGGCCTATGTGGATCCCGGGGATCTGGTGCTGGTGCCTAGCCCCGCCTACCCGCCCCATTTTCGCGGCCCCCTGATTGCCGGCGGCCAGATCTACCCGCTGCTGCTGCGTCCGGAAAAAGGGTGGCTCATTGACCTGCAGGAGATCCCGCCGGAGGTGGCTAAGCAAGCGCGGCTGCTCTACTTTAACTACCCCAACAACCCGACAACGGCGGTGGCGCCCCGCTCCTTTTTTGAAGAAGTGGTGGAGTTTGCCTACCGATACGACCTGCTCTTGGTGCACGACCTGTGCTACGCCGAGCTGGCCTTTGACGGCTATCGGCCCACCAGCCTGCTGCAGATCCCCGGTGCCAAGAACCTGGCAGTAGAGTTCCACACCCTCTCCAAAACCTACAACATGGCCGGCTGGCGGGTAGGGTTTGTGGTGGGCAACCGCCAGATCATCCAGAGCCTGCGCACCCTAAAGACCAACCTCGACTACGGCGTTTTTGGAGCTATCCAAAAGGCCGCCGAAACTGCCCTGCGCCTGCCCAATAGCTACTTGGAGGAGGTGAAAGAGCGCTACCGCCGCCGGCGCGACTATCTCATTGCCCGCCTGGCGGAGTTGGGCTGGCAGATCGAGCCGCCGCGAGCGACGATGTACCTCTGGATCCCCACCCCCCGCACCGTCGACGGCACCCCCGAAGGCTCGACGGAGTTTGCCCTGCGGGTTTTGGAGTCCACAGGCGTGGTCGTAACCCCTGGCAACGCTTTTGGAGAAGGGGGAGAGGGCTACGTGCGGATTAGCCTCATTGCCGACTGCGAGCGCATAGGGCAGGCCATCGACCGCTGGGCCGAGGCCGGGATCCGCTACTGCTGAGCCTCAGTCTTTCGGAAGGTGATACTGCTCCACAATCCGCCGGGCAAAGGGAGGGACATGCCGCTCCAGCTGGTGGGGATAGTGGCGGCGCACATAGAGATAGTTGCGAACAAAGTGGGAGTCGATGGAAAAGCGGGCATACTCCAGGCCGCGGGGCCCAAAGCGCTGGATGGCTGCTCCCAGGATCCGAGCCAGCCATAGGGGCAAGCTCAAGGCTTGGTCATAGGCTTGGATCCCCTGTTGCACCGCCGCTCGTCTCGAGCCCTGCGAGATCACCGGTTGGGTTTCCAGCTCCTCCCAAACCAGCTCCAGGAGCTCCCGCCCGCGCGAGTTGCGCACCACCAGCCACTGCCAGCCAAAGGGGGATCCCATGTAGCCCACCACTAGGTCTGCCAGGCTGTTGACGTAGTCAAAACAGGTGAGGCAGGAGGGGGCAAACACGTCTTTGAGTTCTTTGGTCTTGAGGGCGAAGAAAGGCACCTTTTCCACCGAGCCATCTTCGTGTTTGAAGTGGATGTGGAAATCCTGCATGAACTCGTAGTGCACCACCGTCTGCGGGGAGCGACTGGTGGTTTCCAAAAATTTTTGCAGCCCCGCGCGGCTGACGTTGTCCACACAGGGGGTGCCCAACACATAGAGCTTCTCCAGGCCCAGCTTGTTCTCCACCGCCCGCAAAGCCTGGACCTGGCAGCCTACGCCGATGACCAAGAGGCGCTTGAGGCCGCTTTGCTCCACCTCCTCTAAGACCGACAAGTTGGGCGATAGCGTTGGCTTGTTAACCCGCGCTGCCAAAACCGCTTCCGGGGTACGCGCTAAGACAGGCCGCGGCTGAAAGTGGTCCTGGGGATCCGCCTGCACGCACACCACCCCTTCTACTAGGCCGCTGCTGAGGGCCTTCATGCCGATGCTGCTGACGATGCCCGTCCACTGGGCGCCAGGGATCGGATCCCGCTTGCGGGCCGTGTACATTGCCTCGTAGACGCCGAAGTAGTCAGTATCGCTGACAGCAGCTGACTTGGAGCGCAGCGATTCTCGGGATCGCCCGTGGGTTTGCTCTTCCAGGTGGGTAAATTGCTGGTTTAAAAAGGCACAGGCCTCTTTGACATGGGCGACATAGCGGGTATCGCAGAGGCCGCACTGGCTACACAGCTCTTTGGCTGGATAGTGGCCGGAGCGAATGGGCCGAGCCGGACGCGGTGGACGAGATCCCATAAGGTCTAGACCCTAGCCGACACAGGAGGGCGGGTACCTCCTTACAGTTTGCCGCCAAAACCGCAGACCGCGCGCAGAGAAGTTGAGAATCCGCGCTCCTGCCAAGTCCTTAGCGCCCTTAGCCTCTGCCCAAACCACTTTCTATGGCCCAGCGGGCCAGCTCGGTGCGATTGTGCAGGCCGGTTTTGCTGAGCATGTTGCTGACATGGCTTTCGATAGTGCGCTGGCTCACCCCCATCACCTCGGCAATCTCGCGGTTGGACATGCCCCTGGCTACGTACTGGAGCACCTTGGTTTCCGTGGGAGTAAGCTCAACTTCTCGATCTAGCTGGATGACCGGCTGAACGGGGGCACCTTGCATTTGCAACAGGCGCTCCGTGTGTTTGAGGGTAGCTTCCACCTGCGCCACCAGCTCTTCCGGTTCAAAGGGCTTGACCAGGTAGGCGTCTGCCCCCGTATTGAGCCCGCGCACCCGATCTGCCGTTTGCCCCCGCGCCGAGAGAAAAATGACCGGGATCCAATCCGTGGCCCTATCGGAGCGAAGGGTCTGGACAAAAGTGTAGCCATCCATCTCTGGCATCATCACATCGCAGATGATGAGATCCGGAGTCAAGCGGCGCATCACCTCCAGGGCTTCCAGACCATCGCTGGCTGCCACCACCTCGTAGCCGCGAAACTCCAGGTAATCCTTCACCAGGAGGACGAGATTGGGATCGTCATCAACAACCAGTAAGCGCTTTGGGGCGTTCACGGCTAACCTCGTCGTTGCTGGCAAGCCCAGATGACCGGGACTTGCTAGGTAAACTTTTGGAGATGGAGAGACCCAGAATCTACGGCCAAGATTCTACCTTGCTCCTGATGGTTTCTGCTGGCTTGTGTAGATTTCTTCAACCCGCTAGGAGGGGCTTCAGCAAGCTCTGCCTTGGGATCCCTGGCAGCTAGCAGCCTCCACCTAGCCTTTTAGGGTAAGTTTGCTTGGCGGGTTTTTCCCATAGTCAAGGAAGGCAGAGCTAGGAGAGAATGTTGAGAGCAGCAAGCGTGAGCCTGGCTGGGTAGAGAGGGTGGAAAAGGGTACGCTGGTAGAGTTTCGCCACAATAACGAGCGGCTATTGGCCGTAGTTCAGGGCACGGAGGGCAAAAAGAACCTGCTGTTGGAGGTGCCCTCAGGGCAGGTTTACAGCGTTCACCCCCGCCAAATTACGTTTGCCCTGAACGGCAATTCCAACTTTACCGTTTCCGACATCCCCAGCTTTTGGCAGGCGGTTCAGGCGAAGCTGGATCCCGAGAGCTTGGCTTTGGCCTGGGAATTGGTTCAGGAGGAGCGGCGGCCCCTGAGCCTGTCGGAGATGGCGCAGTTGTTGTTTTCCGACGATTCGCCGGTCTCCACCTATGCAGCCTACCGCCTTTTGAGCGAGGATTACATTTACTTTAAGGAGAAGGGAGAAGGCTACGAGCCGCGCCCGCCGGCACAGGTCAAGGAAATTCTCCATCAAATTGCTGTCGCCCAGCAGCGGCAGCAGGAGCAGGCCGAGTTTGAGGCCCGCCTAAAGGCAGCGGTGGCCCAGCCTGGGCAAAAGTACACTTGGACCCCGGCGGAACGGGCTCGTCTGGAGCTGTTGGAGCGCTTAGCTCTGCAGGGAGCACCCGATAGCCTTCGCAACTACGAGGATCTTTCCCACAACCTCACCCCCTCGGATCGCGAGCGGGCTTCCCACCTGCTGCGGCTCCTGGGATTCCCCGACACGCCCCAGGGAGCTTTTGAGGCGTTGGTGGCTTTGGGACTGTGGAGCCGCCACGAGAACCTGGCCCTGCGCCTTACGGGGATCCCCACCCAGTTCCCCAAAGAGGTGGAGCGCTACACCCAAACTTTGCTGGGCGGCCCCCCTCCCTTCCTGGAGTCCCATCGGCGTCGGGATCTCACTCATCTTCACACCTACACCATTGACGACGCCAGCACTCGCGACATCGACGATGCCCTCAGCGTCGAGTTTTGGTCGGAGGACGAGGCGAAGCTCTGGATCCACATTGCCGATCCCAGTTGTTGGGTGCAGTGGGGGGATCCTCTAGATCTAGAGGCCCGCCGGCGGGGTACCAGTGTCTACCTGCCAGAGCGGGTGATCCCGATGTTCCCGCCAGAGCTGTCCACTGGTCCTATGAGTTTGGTGCAGGGGGAGGTGCGGCCTGCCCTTAGCTTTGGCATTCGCCTGGGAGGCGACGGGGCGGTGCGCGACTACGAAATTTGCCTTAGCCAAATCCAGGTAAACTACCGCCTCACCTACGACGATGCCGACGAGATGCTGGAGTTGGGAGCAGAGCCGCAGCTGACAGCCATTGCTCGGGCAGCCCACTGGCGCTACACCTGGCGACTTGCGCAAGGGGCGATCCCCATTGGCCTGCCGGAGCAGGACATCAAGGTCATCGACGAGATCCCCCACCTGCGCGTTATTGAGGATACGCCGGCGCGGCAGATGGTGGCGGAAATGATGGTGCTGGCCGGCGAGGTAGCCGCTCGCTTTGCCCGCCAGCATGGGATCCCAGTGCCCTACCGCCTGCAGCCTGCTCCCGAACTGCCCCCGCCGGAAGTTTTGGAGCTGTACCCCCAGGGGCCGGTCAGGTCCTTTGCCATCATGCGGTGTCTGTCGCGGGCAGAGGTGGCCACGCAACCCGAGCGGCACGCGGGCCTGGGCCTTGATGCCTACTGCCAGGTAACTTCCCCAATTCGCCGCTACCTGGATCTGGTGGCGCACTACCAGATCAAGGCCTTTTTGCGCGGGGATCCCCTGCCCTTGACAGAAGCCGAGGTGCAGCAGGTGGTGCTGGGCATTGAGCCAGGCACGGCCGAGGCCGCTCAGGTGGAGCGCAAGTCCAAGCGCTACTGGAGCATTGAGTACCTGCGCCAGCGACCAGGGCAGACTTGGCGGGCCTTGGTTCTGGGCTACCTGCGCGAGGAGGAGAACCTGGTGATGGCCATGCTGGATGAAATTGCCTTTCGCGTGCCGGTGCGCTTGGAGCGGCAGGTGCCGCTGGGGGCTTGGATTGAGTTGGAGGTTCTCCAGGCGGATCCCCGCGCCGATGTAATTGAGTTGCGGGAGCTAAGAGACTTTGCTCCCTAAAGAGGGGGGCAACTGATACAACAGAGGAGGGTCATCCCCGTTCCCCAGGAGGAGTTCCATGGCCACACGACCTTCTGGCCCGCCGCCAATTGTCTATATTCTCCTGATTGCCATCTTGGGAGGGGGCGGCTGGTATGCCCATCGTTCAGGCTTGCTCAGCTCCTGGCTTAGCCGCACCTCTAGGAGCCCGACTGCTCAGCCGCAAGCCCCAGCGGCACCCAACCTTCCCCAGGCGCAGGCCCCCAATCCCCCTGCCAGCTCCGTTAACCTGGACACTTCCCTGCCCAACCCAGTAGTGCTCCAGGTGGATGGCAGCGTCACGATGATCCGGCTCGTCTTGGCCCTGAAGGGAGGCTACACCCAGCGCAACCCCGGCATCCCCATCACCTACGGGATCCCGGATGGCAAGCCCAATGGATCCAATGCCGGCCTGAAGGCCCTGATGGAAGGTCGCATCCAGATGGCCGCTAGCTCCCGCCCCCTCAATGATGCCAGCGAAGTGCAGGCGGGTCTACAGGCGATCCCGGTGGCCAAAGATGCCCTGGCGGTGGCGGTGGGGGTCAACAACCCCTACAAGGGCGGCCTGACGCTGCAGCAATTGGCCGATATCTTCCAGGGTCGGATGACCAACTGGAGCCAGGTGGGCGGTCCGGATCGGCGGATTCGTGTTCTCAACCGCGCTCCCCAGAGTGGCACCTACAGCGTTTTCCAAGAGCTGGTGTTATTGGGGTCGCCCTTTGCTCCCGATAACCCTCCCTACTTCACCACCGCCACCCAAGACGTCACCACTCCTCTCTTGCGGGCGCTGGGGGAAGACGGCATCACCTACAGCACCGTGGATCAAGTGCAGAACCAGCAAACGGTGAGGATGGTGCCCATCGACGGCCAGATGCCCACCCGCGAGGCCATTCAAAGTGGCCGCTACCCGCTGGCCCGCAACGTGTTCTTGGTGGTGCCGCGAAAGACCAGCCCCGTGGTGGCTGACTTCATTAACTACGCCCTCTCGGATCAAGGCCAACAGATCATTGGCCGCACCGAGTTCATCCCGCTGCGCTAGCCAGCCTAGCGGTTGGCGCGGTACAGCAAGGCCCCCCCTATGCCTAGGCAGACGAAGTTGGGCAGCCAGGCTGCCACCTCTGGCCCCAGCGTCCCAATCTGCCCCAGCGCCTGGCTGACAAACAGGAGCACGTAGTAGGCAAAGATAATCAGCACGCTGAGGCCCAAGCCCAAAGAAGAACTGGTGCGCTGGGGTCGTAGGCCCAGCGGGGCCCCGATCAGGGTGAAGGCCAGACAGGCAAAGGGGATGGCGTACTTCTGGCTAAGGTTGACCTGGAGGCGGCGTACCCGCTGCAGATCCCCGGAGCTGGCAAGAACCTCAATGTAGCGGCGCAGCTCTGGAATGTTCATCTCCTCGGGGCTGCGAACCTCCTGGGCCAAATCCAGCGGCGCCCGCGACAGACGCAGCTCCTGGCGGGAAAAAGTGGCGATGTTGCTGTAGGTGCCGTCGGGCGAAACGATGTAGGTGGTGCCCTCCTCAAACACCCAGAGGTTCTCGCGGGGATCCCAGCGCCCCCGCTGCGCCAGCAGAATTTGACTGAGAGCCTCGTTGGAGACATCCAGGACGATCACGCCGCGCATCTCTTGGCCATCGAAGCTGCGGGCGTAAAACTGACGGGTTAGCCCTTGCCGTCGGGAAAAGCTGCCATCGGGCTCCGGCGTGAGGATCTCGCCAAATTCTTGGTAGAGGATGTTCTCGCGGCGAAAGTCAGGATACCGGTTCAAAGCGCGGTTTAAAGTCAAGGCTGCCTGGCGATTGCTCACCGGCACCACCAGCTCGTTGAACAGAAACGTTAGCGCCGTTACCAACAAGCTGAGCAGGACAGCCGGCACCACCAGGCGGTAGAGGCTCACGCCGCAGGCGCGCAGAGCCGTGATCTCGCTATCGGCAGACAGGCGCCCATAGGCCAGCAGCGTCGCCAACAACATTGCCATGGGAAACGTCAAGACGATGATCCCCGGTGCCCGCAGCAGAAACACCTGCAGGGCCACTGAAATCGATAGCCCCGCCTCCACCACCAGGCGCACCAGCTCAAACAGAGAGCTCACGGCCATCACCAGGGTGGTAAACGCCCCCACCCCACCGAGAAACGGCAGGAGCATCTCGGAGAGGAGGTAGCGATCCATTAGGCCTACTGCACAGACGAGGGAGAGCCTGCGGCAAGACTGCTTGACCGAACAGGGGGGAGAGGAGAGTTTCACGCAACCTAAGGGTAGTTGGGACAGCAAGCCCTTCGCCCAAGAGGTGAAGGCTGTTAACGACTTTAGACCGGAACCTTGGGGAACAAAAGGTTAATTCCCTCCCTTTCTCAATCCAATCCGCCTACGATCGACCTAGGCGGGCAGAGGAGAGGACTGGGCTGGGTTCCAGCATGGCTTCTTTCCATCTCAAGGGTTTGCTGGAGCGGCTCCTGGAGCTACGACAGCAGGTTGTCGAGGGATCCCAGAACTACCTGGCCGCCTGGGGCTGCCTTGCGAACCCTCCTGCAGCCCTCTGCAACCTGGCGCGCTACCTGGCGCTACGCCAACACGATCTGCGCAACCTGCAATTGGAGCTGGCTGCGGTGGGGCTGTCCTCGCTGGGACGGTGTGAATCGCGGGTCTTAGAGACCCTGGATGCGGTGATCGCCACTTTGGCAGCCACGCAGGGCCTAAGCCACAAGGGGCCCAGCCATGAGGAGTTTTACGCTGGGGACATGGCGCTGGAGCAGCATGCTGAGGCGCTGTTTGGCCCTCCTTCTCCCCACCGCCGCGCCCGCATCATGGTGACCCTGCCCAGCGAAGCTGCCGAGCAGCCCGAGCTGCTGCTGCAACTGCTGCAACGGGGGATGAACGTGGCCCGGATCAACTGCGCCCACGACGATCCCCTGGTGTGGGAGAAAATGGTGGCCCACTTGCGCCAGGCCGAAGCCCAGACTCAACGGCGCTGCAAGATTTTGTTCGACCTGGCCGGCCCCAAGATCCGCACGGGCCCGGTGGCCATGCCCCCCGGCAAAGCCAAGGTGTACCGCGGGGATCGCATCCTGCTCACGGCAGCCATGCCGCCGGTCACCTCTGACCCCTCTTGCCAGGTGGCTTGCACCCCGCCAGAGATCTTGGCGCACCTGCAGGTGGGGGCAACTGTCTGGATCGACGACGGCAAAATCGGCGCCCGTGTCGTAGGGATCGAGCCGGTAGGGGTGGTGCTGGAGGTGGACAAAGTCGCCCCGCAGGGCAAGAAGTTGCGGGAGGGAAAGGGCCTCAACTTTCCCGACAGCCAGCTCCCGATCCAGCCTCTGACCGAGAAAGATCGCCAAGACTTGGACTTTGTGGTGCAGCATGCCGACCTGGTGGGCTATTCCTTTGTCCAGCAGCCGGCAGATTTGCAGTTGCTGTTTTCTGAGCTGGAGCGGCGCCAGGCCCGTCCTGATCTGGGCTTGCTCCTCAAGATTGAAACGCAGCGGGCGGTGAAAAACCTACCCGCCTTGATCGCGGCCGCCGACGGCTGCCGACCGCTGGGGGTGATGATTGCCCGGGGGGATCTGGCCGTAGAGATAGGTTGGCTGCGCTTGGGGGAGATCCAGGAGGAACTGCTGTGGATCTGCGAGGCGGCCCATGTGCCGGTGGTCTGGGCTACGCAGGTGCTGGATCAGCTCACCAAAGAGGGCCTGCCCTCGCGGCCTGAGCTTTCCGATGCGGTGATGTCTGCCCGCGCCGAGTGCGTCATGCTCAACAAAGGCCCCTATCTCCTGGAGGCAGTTGCCCTTCTGGATGAGCTGCTGGCCCGGATGCAAGCCCACCAACACAAGAAAAGCCAACGCCTGCGCGCTTTGTACTCCTGGCGCTAAGATGAAGCAGCATCAAAGACGAAACTTCTCCCCCAGGTAATACTTGCGCACCAGGGGATCCGCCGCCAGCTCTGCTGCCGTGCCCTTGGCCAGAATGGCTCCCTCGTTGAGAATGTAGGCCCGGTCGGTGATCTCCAGCGTCTCCCGCACGTTGTGGTCGGTAATCAAGACGCCGAGGCCCCGCTGCTTGAGCTTGGCCACCACCTCCTGGATGTCGGCCACCGCAATGGGATCCACCCCCGCAAAGGGCTCGTCCAGCAGCAAAAATTTCGGCCCGTGGATCCCAGCAGCCAGGGCGCGGGCAATCTCGGCGCGGCGCCGTTCTCCCCCCGACACCTGCAAGCCCAAACTGTGGGCCACATGGGCAATGCGGAACTCCTCGAGCAGGTGGTTGAGGCGCTGCTGCCAGAGGCGGCGAGGCACCCCCGTCTGCTCCATCACTAGCAGCAGGTTGTCTTGAATGCTAAGGCGGCGAAAGATGCTCGGCTCCTGGGCCAGATAGCCGATCCCCAATTGGGCGCGGCGATGCATGGGCAGATGGGTAATATCTTGGTCATCTAGCCAGACATGGCCGCGGTTGGGCTGGATCAGGCCAGTCATGATGTAGAAGGTGGTGGTTTTCCCCGCTCCGTTGGGCCCCAGCAACCCGACGATTTCCCCTTGCTCAATGCTCAAGCTGACATCCTTGACCACCTCGCGGCGGCCATAGCGCTTACAGATGTTTTCCAGTCGAATCTGCATAGGGCCAGCCCAGGACTAGACGCTTTTTCCTAATCAATGCTGGCGGATCCCGAAAGCTAGTTCCAGCAAAAGCAGTGGGCCCCACTGTTGCTCCAGGAGGCCCAAATGCCCCTACCCTGGGAGCAATGCAGGACAACCTCGCTCCGCTGGGTTGCTGTCGTTAACTTGGCTACCACGAATTTCCCTCTACAAGCTTCCGCTATTCTAGGGCTGCTGACCACGGCAACGGTTGCCTCCACTGCCGCTGCCACCACCCCCAACGCTTGCTTCCTGCGCTACCTACTGGCTTCCAAAGCCTGCCCCAACTGCCGTCTGGGAAGCAACCTGGATCTGGCAGAAGCCAACTTCCAGGGTGCCGACCTCATCGAGGCCAACTTGGAGCGCGCTATCCTGACCGGCGCCGATCTCAGCGGTGCCTACCTGGTGGGAGCCAATTTGCCGCAAGCCAACTTGCGCGGCGCCAATCTTAGCGGTAGCTACCTGGAGGGGACGGATTTGCGCGGGGCTGACCTGCGGGGGGCTAATCTCTCTGCGGCGCGGACTTGCGCGGGGCCGATCTGCGTATGCCAACCTGGTTGGAGCTGACCTGCGCTTTGCCCGCACCCAAGGCACACGCCTTCAGGGTGCCGTCCGGGAGTAGCGCAAAGAGCTCCCTCTAGGAGAAGTGTCAAGCGTGAAAGCCCACTGCGGATGGCGAGACTCGAACTCGCATGGCAAAGCCACACGCCCCTCAAACGTGCGCGTATACCAATTCCGCCACATCCGCGCTAGCTGGACTTGTTCTATCCTAGCAGCAAAAAGGCCGGGGTGTTAAGGGGCCGGCAACCCTAGTCCTCGGTCCAAAACCGCTCCGAGAGGTACTTGTCGGCCCCGTCGCAGAAAATGGTGACCACCACCCCCCTGGAAAGTTGGCGAGCCACCTCAAGGGCAGCCACCACATTGGCACCAGAAGAGATGCCCACCAGTAGCCCTTCCTCCAAAGCTAGGCGCTTTACCATCTTCTGGGCGGCTTCGGTGGAGACCTCGAGGTGCCGGTCCGGCAAGCTGGGATCGTAGATTGCTGGCTTGAGGGCCGTGGCCATGTGCTTAAGGCCTTCGAGGCCGTGGAAGGGGGAGTCCGGCTGCATGGCAATGATCTGGATATCAGAGCGGTACTCCCGCAGGCGTCGCCCCACCCCCATGCAGGTGCCGCTGGTGCCTAGCCCGGTTACGAAGTGGGTGATCTGTCCCTGGGTTTGTTCCCAGATTTCCACCCCTGTGGTCTCGTAGTGGGCCTGCCAGTTGGCGGGATTGCTGTACTGGTCGGGATAGAAGTAGAGATCGGGGTTTTCGGCGTAGAGAGCGCGGGCTTTCTCGATGGCCCCATCGGAGCCGAGGGCTGGATCCGTGAGCACCAAGTCCACCCCGTAGGCAGCGAGGATCTTCTTGCGCTCTGGGCTAGCGTTGGCCGGCAGGGCCAGCTTCACCTTGTACCCCAAAGCTGCCCCTATCCAGGCATAGGCAATGCCCGTGTTGCCGCTGGTGGCATCCAGGATAATCTTGCCAGGCGTAAGCTTGCCCTCGCGCTCGCCAGCGCGAATCATGTTCAGGGCCGGGCGATCCTTGACCGAGCCGCCGGGGTTGTACCACTCTGCTTTGCCGTAAACTCGCACCGCTGGCGGCAAATCAGCAGTAACCCGCCGCAGGCGAATGAGCGGCGTCCGTCCCACCAGCTCAATGGGGCTCTCGACCGCAGGGGGCAAGGGGCGAGAAGAAAACGCACTCGGGTACAAGCGGGATCCCTCGCTAGACAAGCACTGGACTGGACAACCATTGCTCATCTTATCCCGGTGTTCTTCAGTTCCAGCCTCTTCTGGGCTTCCCCGGCTCCTTTAGCTAGACTCTAAGATGGGGGTTAGCAAAAAGCGCTTTGGGCAACAGCAGGATGCGGAGCGGCAGGGCAGAAATCGGCATTGTAACGGCGCAACAATTTGATCGCCGGCGAGGTCAGATCCACGTCTACGACGGCGAGGGCAAGGGCAAGTCACAGGCGGCTCTGGGGGTTGTGCTGCGTTCAATTGGGCTGGGGATTGAAAACTCGGCCCCTAGCCGGGTGTTGCTGGTGCGGTTTCTCAAGGGACCGGGCCGCACCTATGCAGAGGACGCCGCGATTGCCGCTCTGCAGCGGGGCTTCCCCCACCTTATCGATCAACTGCGCACGGGGCGAGGAGAGTTCTTCGGCCCCGACGAGATTACCAAGTTTGACCGCCAAGAGGCTCGTCGCGGCTGGGATGTAGCCAAGGGGGCGCTGGCATCGGGCTTCTACTCGGTGGTGGTGCTGGACGAGCTAAACCCGGTGCTGGACCTGGGCCTGCTGCCTGTGGATGAGGTCGTCAGCACCCTCAAGCAAAAGCCAGAGGAGATGGAGGTCATCATCACCGGGCGGGGCGCCCCCAAGGAAATTATCGACCTAGCAGATCTGCACTCGGAAATGCGCAGCGTGCGGCGGGCGGCGGATCCCCAGAACGGACAGCCCCCCCTCAGCGGCATCGAGATCTAC